>NZ_JAQISX010000029.1:0-10539 GCF_028618425.1 Bartonella sp. ML70XJBT | reverse complement strand
CGAATTATTTTGGTGGAGATACATCATTTGAGAATGGTACCTTTAAAGGACTAAAATATAGTTTATCTTCTATTGTTGAAGATGGTCAGGTAGCAAAAGTGAACTATTATGACGTTGGCTCTGCTTTGGATGGTCTTGATGCGAATGTGAAGAGTGTGAATACGCATCTGACGAATGTAGTCAAAGATGTTAATGAAAAAATCACGAATATTACTCAAGAAGTTAAAGGGGATGCCTTGTTGTGGAGCGATGATGATCAGGCATTTGTAGCTCTTCATGGAAAAGGCGACAAAAGAGGCAAGAGCAAACTGAAGTTTCTTGTTGATGGAGAGGTTTCAGAGGGTTCAATGGAAGCCATTACAGGCAATCAACTTTATTTGATGAGTAATCAACTTGCTGTGTATTTTGGTGGTGGTGCTGGCTATAAGGATGGAAAATGGACAGCTCCTAATTTCCAAGTTGCGCAATTCAATGCTGATGGTTCTGTTGATAAGAAGATAAGCTATAATAACGTTGCCAGTGCTTTTGACGGTGTAAGTGATAGTATGTCGAAGATAAACAACCGCATTCAAAATGTTGAAAAGAATGTCTCTTCTAATGGTTTAAATTGGAATGAGCAGAAAGGGATGTATGACGCTAGTCATAAAGGCAAAGCAAGCAAGATTGATAGCGTTGCCAATGGTAAAATTGAAAAAGGTTCAAAAGAAGTTGTAAATGGAGGACAATTATGGGAGACTAATGAGCGTATTTCTGGTGTTGAAAAAGATGTTCAGCATATCTCAAATAGAGTTGATAACATTTCTAATACTATTGCTGATATTGGTGACACAGTTCTCAATATTGATGCCAAAGTTGATAATATTGATAATAGAATTAACAATATTGCTGAGGATACTGTTCGCTATGACACAGATAAAACTGGTCAAAAAACCAATAAAATCACTTTGAAAGGTGGAGATCCTAGTGAACCTGTTATGATTGATAATGTAGCTGATGGTCGCATTGAGAAAGGTTCGAAAGAAGCTATTAATGGTGG
The DNA here is from genome assembly GCF_028618425.1 of Bartonella sp. ML70XJBT. Taxonomy (NCBI): domain Bacteria; kingdom Pseudomonadati; phylum Pseudomonadota; class Alphaproteobacteria; order Hyphomicrobiales; family Bartonellaceae; genus Bartonella; species Bartonella sp. ML70XJBT. The sequence continues at coordinate 9,503 of NZ_JAQISX010000029.1, read as the reverse complement.
ACAACTGCATGACTATACTGAACAGCAAATGAAGATAGTTCTCGATGATGCAAAAAAATATACGGATAGTCAGGTGAAGAATATCGTTATTAATGCCATTGATGATGCTGTTGATCGGGCTGACCAATATACAGATATGAAGTTTAATATTTTAACTTATGATATTAAGAATGTACGTAAAGAGGCAAGGCAAGCAGCAGCCATTGGTTTGGCAGTATCCAATCTACGTTACTTCGACGATCCTGGATCTTTGAGTATCTCATTTGGTAGTGGCACGTGGCGTGGACAATCTGCATTTGCTCTTGGCGCTGGTTATACGTCTGAAAATGGAAAAATTCGCTCTAATCTATCTGCAACGAGTGCTGGTGGTCATTGGGGAGTAGGCGGTGCAATAACTCTGAAAATAAAATAATACGAAGAGAATAAAATTTAACAGAATTTTCGCTCTTGTCTCATTAGGCAGGGGCGAAAATTTTATAATAAGTCAAAACAGTATTACACTTAAATTTTACAGAAGCCATATTTCATAATCTTGCTAATAAAAAACACACTTCAACAACCTTGAAGTGTGTTTTTTTATAGTGAGTCAGAGAAAAATATATGAAGAAAAAAGATTTTTTGCTATCTAATTTAATAAGATTCATTCCAGTAAAAAAATTCCTTATTTACTAGAAGAAATCTTTTACAAAGAAAAACAGTTCTTATTTTAAATTAATAAATTAAGGTTAATTGGCTTCATTACAGTAACAAAAAAAAATCACAAAAAGCTTACGAGGCTTCTTATGATAAAAATACAACCACCCTAAACTTTACTACTTAACTCTTTTATCGAATTAAAAAGTCTACTCTCACTTAAATAAAAAAACTTTTTCTTTATATTTAGACTAATTGCAAAATTTCCAACCCGCAGGCAAAAATGATTAATATTCGTAACCACAATCCCACTAACGCTTTAACTAGTGCCTTTACTAAATATGTCAACCTAACGTTTTACAGAACAACCATAAAACTAAACCTATAACTCTATAACGCTAAAATATGTCTTTTTTATGTTAAATATGTTTTTAGAGGGGATATCATGAAAAAGTTATATACCACATCAGCGACAAGAGAATTGAAATGCCTTCGTTCTCCTTATTCGCTACCTTTAGTTATGGAGATTTCGTTGACTGCAATGGTAGCACTTTTATCGAACGTTTCTCTTAGTTTTTCAGCAGATTTTGATATAAGCAAAGTGTTTCGTGAAGGTGTCGAGAGCGCTTTTATAGTTTCGCCCCCAAATGTTATCTCTGCTTATAATACCTATAACAGTGGCTTGGATGCTTTTTCTATTTCAAAAGACAATTATTTAACAGCACTCAATAAAGTAGGTGCAAAAGTAGGCGCAGAAAAAGTTAAAGCTTCTAGTGATTATGCAAATTTCCTAAATGATACACTTTTGGAGAAAAGTAGGTCTACCATAAATGTTTTTTCGAAGCCTATAAATGAGGGGGGAATGACAACGCGGCTTATTCCTGTTGATGGCATGCAGCGAGAGACAAGGGCTGATCAAGGTGTTGCGCTGGGTAATCAAGCACAAGCAACTGAATACTCAAGTATTGCAATAGGCAGAGATGACCCGAAATGTAGGAATGCAAATGGTAGACTTAATTGTGTAGCAGCAAAATCTATAGCTGCAGGAGGTATAGCGATAGGTTTAGCAAGTAGTGTTGATGCAATTGAAGGGGTTGCTATCGGTGCTTCTGCAAAGGTATCAGCAACAGGCTCTGCAGGCTCTGTTGCTTTAGGTAATTATGCAAATGTGACTGGACAAAACGCTATTGCTATAGGTAGCAGCGCAAAGGTATCAAATGCGAATAGTATTGCTATGGGACTTTATGCAAATGCAGCAGGATCAAACTCTCTTGCTCTAGGCTTTTCCGCAAAGGCAGAGACAACTAACACTATTGCTTTAGGTTCTAACGCAAAGGTAAGTGGGCAAGATTCAGTTGCTGTTGGTAGGAATGCAAATGCAGCAGGAGACGTCGCTTTTGCTCTAGGCTTTGAGGCAAATGCAAAGGAAACTAGCGCTATTGCTTTAGGTTTAAAAGCAGAGGCATCAGGTCATTATTCTACTATTATAGGTGCTAATGGAAAGGTATCAGATTGGTATAGTGTTGGTTTGGGTTATGGCCTAGAAGTAGCAGGTGAGCGTGGTATTGCTTTAGGTTACCAATCTAAAGTGTCGTTTAAAGATGGTGTTGCTATAGGCTCTCAGGTAGAGGTAAAGGCAGTTGGCGCTATTGCTTTAGGTTATCAATCTAAAGCGTCGGTTGATAATGGTGTTGCTATAGGTTCCTCTTCTATATCCGATAGGGCTGCTGGTGTTGCAGGTTATACTTCTCTTTTGCACGGATCAGCCACCGACACCAAAGCTCAATGGAAAAGTACGTTAGGTGCTGTTAGTGTTGGTGATCCTAGTAAGAATATAACGAGGCAGATTACAGGCGTTGCAGCTGGTAGTGGAGATGCCGATGCAGTGAATGTTGCACAGTTAAAAGACTTAGAAGAAGTTGTGAGAAAGAAAGGTTGGAAACTGTCTGTTGATGGTGAGAATGCGAAAACAGTTGTTATGGACAGTGACATAGATTTTTCTGCTGGCAGTACAAATTTTAACATTACCAAAGGCAAAGACGATAATAAGGTAAAATTTGATCTAGCTAGGAATGTTACAGTCGATAAAATACAAGTAGAAAACAACATCTTAGATGCAACTGGGTTGGTGATTGCTAATGGTCCGAAAATAACCACTTCTGGGGTTAATGCTGGCAGTAAAAAGATAACAGGAGTGGCAAAGGGTACTGAAGATACCGATGCGGTGAATTTTGGACAACTGCAAAAAGTTGAAAAAGATGTCAAAGAACAAGTCGCAGCCAGTAGCTTCGTGAAACAAGATGAGAAAACAAAATACATCACCATTGGTAAGGAAACCGATGGTGATAAAATTGATATTACCAACAAAAATAATGGAACGCGTACTCTTACGGGTCTAAAGAGTGCTTCTCTGTCAGAAGCTTCAAATGAAGCTGTTACTGGTTCGCAGTTGTTTACAACAAATAAAAATGTAACAACTTTATCCGATAATTTCAAAACCGCTGCCACGAATATGGCCAAGTATTTTGGCGGTAACGCCAAATACGAGGATGGTAAATGGACAGATCCAAGCTTTACAATAAAGAAGGTGAATGCTGATGGTGAGGAAAAAGAAGAGAGTTATAAGAATGTAGCGGCAGCTTTGGCAGGCGTTGGTAGTTCTATCACAAATGTTAAAAATGATATCAAGAATGAAATCACGAGTGTAAAAGGTGATAGCCTTGTTAAGTGGGATGAGGAGGCCAAGCATATTAACATTGGTGGTGACAAAGAAGAGGCTACAATCAATATTGCGGATAAAGGAAGTAATAATAGAATCCTTTCTGGCGTTAAGGATGCAGAAGAGGCCAATGAAGCGGTTAACAAAGGTCAGCTTGATAAGAATGTGACAAAACTTTCTAAAGATATTGAGGAGGTTCGTTCTGTAGCAGTTTTCTATGATTACGATACAGAAGAAGATTCAGATGACGCACATGCACTTACGAGATTAGCTCGTAAAAAACAAACCAGTGTGACTTTTGGAAAACCTTCGGAAGGCACGGTTGCTTTACGTAATGTTGGAAGTGGCAAAATTGCAACAGATTCAACAGAAGCAATAAATGGTTTCCAGCTTCATACATTGGGTACAGAGGTTGCGACATATTTTGGTGGTGGCGCTAGCTATGCAGAAGGAAAATGGACAAATCCTAAATTCACGGTTAAGAAATTCAATTCTGAAGGTAGTTCTGTGACTGAGGAGTTTTATGACAATGTAGCGGCTGCTTTTACTGGTGTTGGTGATTCTATAACGAATGTTCAGAAGCAATTGACTGAACAGGTTAATAATGTGATTAACAAAGTAGAGAGCGAAAGCTTTGTTCAGCAAGATAAAACCACGCATCTTCTCACGATTGGTGCTAAAGCAGAAGGCACAGAAATTAATATCGCCAATAAGGACAAAGGGGATAGAGTACTTTCCGGTGTGAAAGCAGCAACACACAATAATGAAGCTGTTAACAAGGAACAGCTTGATGAAAGTTTGGAGAAGCTTTCTAACAATCTTCAGTCTGATGAGTCTGCTGTTGTTCATTATGATAAACAAAAGGATGGTCAAATTGATTATGCGAGTGTAACTTTGGGAGGTAAGGACAAGGCTTCCGTTGCAGTTCATAATGTGAAAGATGGTGCCATTGATGAGCAATCACATGATGCGATCAATGGTGGGCAGATTAATAAAATATTTCAGAGTGTCGTCAAAGTCTTGGGTGGTGGTGCAAAATTTATTAGCGATATATTTACAGGGCCAACCTATAAACTTTCTAAGGTTTCTAAAGAGGGGCATGTAGAAGAGGGCACCTTTAACGATGTTGAAGCAGCTTTTACTGGGCTTAATGAGAATATCAAGAATGTGAATGATCGGATTAAGCAAGTTTCCCAAGGTATTGCACAGGATTCTTTGTTGTGGAGCACAGCTGATAAGGCTTTTATAGCGCAGCATGGAGAGGGAAAAACCAATAGCAAAATTAAGTTTCTTGCCAATGGAGATATTTCTGAAGACTCAACAGAAGCCGTTAATGGTTCTCAGCTTTATTCTGTAAGCAATGCGCTTTCTACTTATTTAGGTGGTGGCGCTAAGTATGAGAATGGTAAATGGACTGCTCCAAATTTTAAGATAAAAACCATAAAATCTGATGGCAGTGAAGTTGAAGAAAACGCCTATGAAAGTGTAGCGGAAGCTTTTGAAGGCATAAGTACTTCTTTCATGAATATCCACAATGAAGTTAAGAATGAGATTAGCAATGTGGTTAGTGATAATCTTGTTAAGCAGGATGAAGAGACGAAGCTTATCAAGATTGGCGGAGAAAAAGAGGGTACTGGTATCAGTATTGCAAACAGTAAAAATGTGGCGCGGATTCTTTCCGGTGTGCATGCAGGAGCAATCTCCGAAGAATCAACAGATTCTGTGAATGGTTCGCAACTTTATATGTTCAGCAATGCACTAGCGGCGTATTTTGGTGGAGGTGCTGGTTATAAGGATGGCAAGTGGCAGACAGCAGAATTCAAAGTCACGCAATTTAATGATGATGGTAGTTCTGCGGATAAGAAGAGCTATAATGATGTTGCGAGTGCTTTTGATGGTGTAAGTAAGAATATGACGAGTATCAACAAGCGTATTCATGATGTTGAAAAGAATGGCTCATCCAATAGTTTGAATTGGAATGAAGAAAAAGGAGCGTATGACGCTAGCCATAATGGAAATTCGAGTAAGATTACCAATGTAGCGGATGGCAAAATAGAAGAAAATTCGCAAGATGTTGTGAATGGGGGGCAGCTATGGAAAACGAATGAGAAGGTGAAAGAGGTTGAAAACAAGGTAGATACGATTGACCAACATGTTAAAGATATTGAAAATACCGTTACGAATGATGCGGTTAAGTATGATAAAGGAACTGATGGAAAGAAGGTAAATAAAGTTACATTAGTTGGTGTGAGTGAAAGTGATCCAGTATTATTAGACAATGTAGCGGATGGCCGTATTGAAAGTGGTTCAAAAGAAGCCGTTACAGGCGGCCAGTTGTATGACTATACAGATCAGCAAATGAATCTGGTTCTTTCTGATGCAAAGAGATATACGGATGAGCGCTTTAACGATGTTGTTAATAATACGGTCAATAATGTTGTTAATGAGACAAAATCTTACACAGATATAAAGTTTGAAGCGTTAAGGTATGAAATTAAGGAGATTCGCAAAGAATCCAAACAGGCAGCAGCGGTAGGTTTAGCGGTATCGAATTTGAGTTATGAAGATACACCAGGCTCTTTAAGTTTATCGATTGGGACGGGTGTATGGCGCAATCAATCCGCATTTGCCATTGGAGCGGGTTACATGTCTGAAAATGGGAAGATCCGATCGAATATATCAGCCACAAGTTCTGGTGGACATTGGGGTATAGGAGCAGGTTTAAGAGTGAAACTGAATTGATAGAGAGTCGTTAAGTTTTTCGATGGGTTTTGAAATTATATTTTTCCTGTATGAAAAGTTAAAAATATTTTATCTTTACAATAAGCTTTATAACGCACTATAGTTATTTATAAATCGAGTTATAAATACATATTATTTTTCTAAAGTATTTTACTTACAATTGTTGAAAAAAGATCACACAGTTCTGTAAATATATTCAAATTGATAAAAATTGTTATTTTTTTTGTTGCTATTTTATTATAGAAAGAATATGACTCATAAAGTATCTTAGTAAGACTCATTTTGATCAAATAAAAATTCAAGAGGGGGAAGTAATGCGTAATAAAGAAAAATATTAACTAGAGGAACGTTACCTCTATCTTGTACTCTATAAAGAGCTTAAGGTTTTCTTAAATATTTCGACTTTTATTTACTTAAATCACAAAGAAAATATAACTTTTCAGTATGAAAAAATTTACAAGATAATAAACATTTTTTACGTTTCCTTATCACGTGATTAATTTTCTAAAAATTAAAATGCCTCTAATATTTAAATCCCTTAAATATCTATCTTTAAAGCCTAGATGATAAACCGTAAGTTTAATTCCATTAAAGTCTAAATACATCCTTTATGTTCACATAACATATTTCTAAATTTTTGCATTTAGACGTCATCGCAGAAAGCACATATAAAACAGACAAAAAGACTCAACATACCCCTTTTTAAGCGTCCACCCTCAATTTTCGATTTCAACTGAGCAAGTGGTTAGCAACAAAATATGTCTTTTTTATGTTTTTGATATGCTTTTCAAATTTTTTCATTGGAGAGTTTGTTATGAAAAAAATGCATGCCACACAAAGAGCGAGTACTTTGAAAGTTTCTCGTTTTTCTTTTGTTGGAGTTTTCTCATTCGCTGTGGCGGTTATATTTTTATCAAATATTTCGCCTGTTTATGCGAAAAGTTTTGATACAATAGCACAAGTTCTTCAAAGTATGGAGAAGGCAACAGCAGTTTATTCTCAAGGGAACGATAAAAGGATTACTTCTGCTTATGATAGTCAGAACAATGTTGATGCCTCTGATTTATCTAAGGCAGGTTATGTAACAGCACTCAATAAAGTAGGCGCAAAAGTAGGCGCAGAAAAAGTTAAAGCTTCTAGTGATTATGCAAATTTCCTAAATGATACACTTTTGGAGAAAAGTAGGTCTACCATAAATGTTTTTTCGAAGCCTATAAATGAGGGGGGAATGACAACGCGGCTTATTCCTGTTGATGGCATGCAGCGAGAGACAAGGGCTAATCAAGGTGTTGCGCTGGGTAATCAAGCACAAGCAACTGAATACTCAAGTATTGCAATAGGCAGAGATGACCCGGAATGTAGGAACCCAAATGGTGGACTTAATGATAGACTTAATTGTGTAGCAGCAAAATCTATAGCTGCAGGAGGTATAGCGATAGGTTTAGCAAGTAGTGTTAATGCAATTGACGGGGTTGCTATCGGTTCTTCTGCAAAGGTATCAGCAACAGGCTCTGAAGGCTCTGTTGCTTTAGGTAATTCTGCAAATGTGACTGGACAAAGCGCTATTGCTATAGGTACTGGCGCAAAGGTATCAAGTATGTATGGTATTGGTATGGGACTTTATTCAAAAGTATCAGGGTCGAAGGGTATGGCTTTAGGCGCTTATGCAAATGCATTAGATGAGTATAGTTTTGCTTTAGGTTACCAAACTAAAGTGTCGGTTAAAGATGGTGTTGCTATAGGTTCCTTTTCTATATCCGATAGGGCTGCTGATGTTGCAGGTTATGCTTCTCTTTTGCAGGGACCAGCAAAAAACTCCGGAATTGAATGGAGAAGTACGAGAGGTGCAGTGAGTGTTGGTGATATTAGTCATAACATAACGAGGCAGATTACAGGCGTTGCAGCTGGTAGTGAAGATGTCGATGCAGTGAATGTTGCACAGTTAAAAGACTTAGAAGAAGTTGTAAGAAAGAACGGTTGGAAACTGTCTGTTGATGGTGAGAATGCGAAAACAGTTGTTATGGACAGTGACATAGATTTTTCTGCTGGCAGTACAAATTTTAACATTACCAAAGGCAAAGACGACAATAAGGTAAAATTTGATTTAGCAAAAAACCTTACACTGGATAGCATAAAAGCAGGGGATAATACTCTAGACGCAACAGGTTTAAAAATTACAGGTGGTCCGCAAGTAACCACCAGTGGTATTGATGCTGGGAGTAAGAAGATCACAGGCATTAAAAACGGTGCACTTACAGCAGAATCGACGGAAGCGGTCAATGGTTCCCAGCTTTTTGCAGCAAATAATGAAATTAAGGATGTAAGAGACAGTATTCTTGTTAAGCAAGTAGCAGAGATGACTTTAGCGCGTAGTCTGCGTAATGAAGGAACAGGTCTTATCACGATTGGTGGAGGAACCGGCGGCACCGAAATCAGTATTCTAAATAAGGATAAAGGAGCCCGGAAGCTTTCCGGTCTCTTAGGCGGGGATCTCAGTGCAAATTCAGATGAAGCAGTCGCTGGTAATCAGCTGAATAGTACAGCGACCCACATAGCAAAGTATTTGGGTGGTGGGATTGACTTTGGAAATGGTCAATGGAATGAAGCAAAATTCAAAGTCAAAACTGTTAACTCTGATGGCAAGGAAGATGAACAAAGCTATGCAAGTGTAGCGGAAGCTTTTGAAGGTGTTGGTACTTCTTTCACGAATATTCAGAATAATTTTACCAAGGAGATTAATAAAGCCATTACCAATGTACAAGGTGAAAGCCTTATTAAGAAAGATGAAAAAACAAATCGCATCACAATTGGTAAAGAAGTAGCAGGTGATGAAATTAATATTGCCAACAACGCAAACGAAGCACGAACCCTTTCCGGTGTAAAAGCTGGTACTAAAAGTACCGACGCTGTAAATTTTGCGCAGCTAAAAGAAATGCAAGAGGCGGTGACTATAAAAGGCTTGAAAATTAACACGACTAGCAACGATTTTAAAGATGCTATAGCTGATGGGGTCTCTTCAGTTGCTATAGGTCCTAATGCATCTGCACTTACTGGTAAGTCTGTGGCTTTGGGATTGAACTCGCAAGTAAAAGTGGAATCAGGAGTTGCTATAGGGGCGTATTCTGTAGCTGATGTTGGTGGTAGTATTACTGGTTATGATCCTTTGAAAGGTCGAATAGCAAACAGTTTAAGTTATGAATGGAAAAGTACATTAGGTGCCGTTAGTGTTGGTGGTAGTTCTATAATGCAATCGCGGCAAATTACAGGGGTAGCAGCGGGTCTTGAAGATGTTGATGCGGTGAATGTTGCGCAGTTGAAATCCTTGAAAAAATATGTGGATCAAGGTTGGAAACTCTCTGTTGATGGTAAAAATGCTAAAGCTGTAGGGATAAACAGCATGGTAGATTTT
>NZ_JAQISX010000028.1:0-10845 GCF_028618425.1 Bartonella sp. ML70XJBT | reverse complement strand
GCTTTATAACCAATCAAAAGCAAATGTGTATTAAGTGAAATGTCTATAACAAAACCCGTTTTTATATTTACGCGCGTTGGTTTTTAAAAGTAGCATTTCATAAGACAAATAAACAAACGCTTTTATAGAATCTATGGTTTTTATGATTTGCTTTGCTGTGAAATCTAGATCTTTGTTTTTTTCGTAAATGAAACGTTCTTAAGAGCAAATGATAACTGAGTTTATAGCTATTTATATCAAACATCAGTTTCAAACGTTTATACATTCACTTAAGAGGTTCTTATAAGCATATTTTTACTTTTCATTAAAACCTAATTTCTTTAAAAATTAGCCGGCTCAAATTTGAGCTGGCAAAATTAACCACCCCAATTCTGGGGGCGTTAACTTTAGAATAGAGCATTTTTTTAACAGCATTATTTTACTAAAAATTTAGTAAAACCCTATGCGTTTAGATTTTACAATGGTTTTGAATTTTGCTTTCTTATCTTAAAGAGCTGCCCCCAAATTTGGGGGGTACTAAAATTACTCAATCCAAATTTGGATTGCCCCCATTTGGCTTCATATTTTTAAACGATAACTTTTAAAACGTTTATTGACAGCTTGCTTGCGTTATATCATTCAAAGGCTTTTGATTTCATAAGATATAACGTTTTTAATTTCATAACTGTTGTGATGATATGTTTGTATAATGCCTGCCTATCATTTTCTAAACTTTTAGAAAGCGCTTTAAAAACGATTTTGAAATCCTTTATGCACCTTAAAATGAATTAAAACCTATAAGCTTATGACAGTTTCAAACGATTACCCTCTTATAGGTAATAAAATATTGCTATAGCATTTTTAGATTTTACACTTCTCAATTTTAAGAATCATAATCTCATACTTGATAATGCGATTACTAATCCAATTGTTAAAACAAGCTGTGATCTTTAAACGTATGTTATCGATAATTTCAAATGACTAAATTTTAAACAATGCGATTTTTGAGTGATAAAAACGTATCATAAAATTTATGAACTATTATGAATGATAACTGCTTTTCATTTCATTTGAATACACACATGCGTTATAATATTTACATCATGATTTGCTTTTTATGGTCTATTCATACATAGCAATTGTTTATAAAAAATGGTCAAATTAAACATGCATAAAAGTGTGGATTCTGATAGGGGTGCATATAAAATTATTTAAATAACATATTGATTTATTTATATTTTTATGTCATATGTGGCGTCGGGCGTTTGCGCGCCATTGTGGTGATTGATGCCCCCAACACAACAGATGAAGCAGCCCTTAGTGCAGCAAAGGATTTTGATTCAAAACGCGCCCTTCTCATTGATTCATTTGTAAAGGTCAATCGCAATGGCAAGATCTTAGAAGAACCAGCAAGTGCGGTGGTTGCTGGGGTCATTGCCAAAAATGATTTTGCCAATGGCTTTTGGCATTCCCCTTCCAATAAAGTGATCAATGGAATTGTTGGCATAGCACGCCCAATTGATTTTTCCATTGGTGACAGATCAAGCCGTGCTAACCTTCTTAACGAACAAAACATCACAACAATTATCCGCGAAAATGGTTATCGCCTCTGGGGCAATCGCACACTTTCAAGCGATACAAAATTTGCCTTTTTATCCGTGGTACGCACCGCAGATATGATTAACGATGCTATTTTGCGCGGACATCTATGGGCGGTCGATCGCAATATTAAAAAGACTTATCTGAATGATATGAGTGAAAGCGTCAATGCTTATTTGCGTGATTTAAAAGCGCAAGGCGCCATTCTTGGGGGACGCTGTACACCACAGATCTAGAGCTTAACACAGCAAGTGCTATTGAAGATGGCAGAGTCTATTTCAATGTAGAGTTCACGCCCACAACACCTGCAGAACACATCACCTTCCGTTCACAAATCATCAATGATTACCTAGAGGAGATCTTTTAATGACTATCCCTGTTTTACCAAGAGTTTTGAAATATTTTAATATTTTTGTCGACGGTATTCCCTATCAAGCAAAGTGTGAAAGCGTCATCCTACCGAATTTGAATTTGGTCGTTGAAAGTTATCGTGGCGGTGGCATGGATAGCGCTATTGAGATTGATCTTGGTCTTGAAATCCTCTCCCTTACCATGACCATTTCTGATTGTTCTCCAGAATTAATGGCACTGTTGGGACGCACAGATGTCGACATCTCACTGCGCAGTTCAATGCAAGCCCAAGGCACACCTGCAGAGCGGGTTATCATTACCATGAGAGGACTTTGCAAAGGCTTTGAAATGGCAGAATGGCAACCAGGAGGCAAAGCAACTTCTACAGCAACATTCACATTGCAATATTTCAAATATGTCCAAAAAGACGCTGAAATTGTTGAGATAGACGTTCTCAACTTGGTGAGAAAATTCAATGGCGTCAATCAACTTGCAAACCACAGAGAAAACATAGGATTATAAAAATGACTGTACAAAAAACTGTTACATATAAATTGCTTGTTCCTATCACATTTGAAGGAAAAGAACACACAGAAATTACCTTACGGCGCATCAAAATAAAAGATATAAAAGCCATCGAGAAAAAGGAAGGTACTGATCAGACGACAATGATGATTGCACGCCTTTCTGAATGGCCGTATGACGCTGTTAGCGAAATTGATAGCGCTGATCTGAATAGTATTGGAGAAATTTTGGATTCTTTTACCAAGCGGCGGGAAACCTCGACTGGGAAACCGCTGCTAGACTGATCGCTAATATTGCCATTGTATTCCATTGGTCCCTTTCAGAGATGATGGAAATGGAACCAAGAGAGTTGCTCTTTTGGCAAAAACAAGCAGCAGAAAGGTATAAGACAAAATGAGTAAGATGAAAAATCAAGCACAAAGACAGCATATTGCTGCTTTGCTGTTTGGTGGTGATGGCAAGGAAATGGCATCCATGCTCTCACAAGGCATGGCACCCATTAAAGAACTCTTTGCAAAGGCGCGGAAAGGAAAATGGCTGATAGGAGCAGATGTTGCACGCTATGCAGCAGATTTAAGCGACAAGCTTGGTGCCTTTAAGAAAAAAATAGGCGGTATCGCAAGCTTTATTGGCGCACGTTTCATGCCTGTGATCAATGATATGATTGATGGTTTTTCAAAGTTGATTGATGAAAACCGCGACCTCATTCAAACAACCGTTGCGAGCTGGGCAAAAACCTTAAAACAAGTCTTACAAGATTTACTTAATCCTACCTCTGATTTAAGAAAAGGCATCAGTGATCTCACAGAGAGAATTAAAGGCTGGTTCCAATGGCTAGAGCCCTTAATTGGTGAAATAACCCTCTTTAAAGTTGGACTTGTCGCCCTTGGTTCATTTATTTTTGGTCCACTCATTGCCGCATTAGCAGCCGTAGGAGTAGCGTTTGTTAGCCTTGGTATCACAATTATGACGACACCTATCGGTTGGTTAATGGGTGGCATTGCAGCGCTCTTCGTCCTCTATCAATATTGGGACAAACTCAATGGCTGGGTAGCTACGTCCTTAGCCGTCGTGAGTGTAGTTTGCATCAGGCTTGCTGTCGCTCTTGCAGGACCACTGTCTTCCGTCTTAACTGCAGTTGGTTCTAAAATTGCTGGTCTTGCTGTAAAACTTGGAAAATCCCTATTTTCAGCATTAATCGCGGCAGATAAAACTTTCTATGAGGTTTGTTACAACTCTTGCAAAATCACTGCTTTCAGCACTCGTCTCAGCTGCTTCTGCAGTTGCCAGTCTTGCTTTAACTCTTGTAGGTTCACTCATTTCGGCAATAACCGCTGTTGGTTCCGCTTTTATATCGCTTGGTATTGCTATCATGACAACCCCTATAGGCTGGATAATGGCTGGTATTGCAGCCCTTATTGGAATTGGATATCTGCTCTATAAAAACTGGGATACAGTCATGAATTTCTTACGCAATTTGTGGAATTCTTTTGCCAACTTATGCAGTACTGTTTTTAATAAACTCTTTAGTCTCTTTAAAAAGTTTTCACCCCTCTCTTGGATTGCAAAAAAAATCAATGCATTGATTGAGTGGTTGTTTGGAGTCAATCTCATGGATGCAGGTGCCCATCTGATTGGAGGATTGTGGGATGGCATCAAAAGCAAATGGAATGCTCTCTCCGATTGGTTTAGCGGCATGATTAACACATTAACCAGTTGGATGCCAAACTGGATGAAAGAAAAGTTAGGATTTAGTGCCACAATCAATAAAACTTCAACCCAAACCATTAAAACCCTACAGATGAAGCACAAGCCCCTGGCAAAAGAATTCTTGATACAGCCATTATCCCCAATGCTCCATCTGGAAAAGGTAAGAGCAGTTCTAATAAAGGCATAGTTGAAACAGGACAAATGCAGGCGACAAATGTAAAGGTTGAATCTTTCAAGGTTCCAGAACCCATTATGGTGCATAAGCCGGTGGAAGTAGATGCTCGCGTGATGATTTCAAATTTAAATATTTCTCTCCCCAATGGTTTAAAAGACGAAATCCGCGCCGCTGTTAACCAAGCACTCGAACGCTATGCAAAACAGCAAAGTTTAGCCATAGCCTCTAGCCTTTCGGATTAAACATCATGATGTTAGCTTTAGGTGGTTTTATCTTTTCCATTGAAACAGCAGCCTATCAAGCCCTCGATATGACCTATAACATTCCATGGGTCGAGCAAGGGCGATTGAGACGCAAAGCTGCTCTTCAATTGCCAGCTGTTGCAAATGCGGAATTTTCTCTAACTGGTGTGATCTATCCAGACTTTAAAGGCGGTTATAGACAACTGGAATATTTGCGGCAAATGGCACATGAGGGACCTCATATCCTTGTGACGGGTCAGGGCAAGATTTTGGGTAAGTTTGTCATCCTTTCTGTAAAGGAAAAGCAAAGCTTTTTTCATCAAAATGGTACCCCAAAAAACAAGAATTTACTGTCAATTTGAGAGAATATGGTGAAGAACTATGAGTGATCTTTACGTAACAAAAGAAGGCGATATGGTTGATGCTATTTGCTGGAGATATTATGCCAAAGGACAACAAGCCCTTGCTGTTGAACGCGTTTATGCAGCTAATTTTGGTCTTGCAGACTATGGACCCATCTTAAAAGCAGGCATCACAATCCTCTTGCCAACCCTCCCCTATCCTAAAGCCACACCGGTCATTAGAATTTGGGGCAGTAAATCATGAAACCTTTTTGCATTGTGATGGCAATATGGCGAAAATATTACAAGAACTCTCATGGATTATGTTTTGTCGATTGAAATTACCGATGAAGCAGAAGACAAAAGTGACCGTATCCCATAGAACTTGATGACCGCGCCCGTGAGTGTGATAACGGCTTTCTTGACATTCCTCTCATCGGGACAGTTATTTCCATAACACTTGGCTATGAAGGCGGTAAAAACCGCGATATGGGCGCCTATCTGATAGACGAAATCTCTGTAAACAGTCCACCACAAACCTTAAGTGTTACAGGGCGCGCTGCTTCTATGAATACATCTTATAGAACCCCCAAAAGCCAATCTTATCATCAACAAACTTTTGGCAGTATTGTTCAAGAGATAGCAGAGCGTAATGGCTATACACCAAAGGTTGATCCTTCTCTTGCAAAAATTGTTGTGCGTCACATTGATCAAACGGCAGAAAGCGATATGGCTTTTGCCACACGCCTTGCAGAAGAATATGACGCCGTTGCAAAACCCGTTGATGGCAAATTGGTGCTTGCCAAACGGGGGGAAGGCAAAGCCATTACCGGTGAAACACTCCCTATTGTTGTTATCCATGAAAAACACTGTACCTCTTGGGATTTTAAATATAGTGCACGAGATGAAGCAGGTAGCGCCAATGGCTTAGCAACAGATGCGGGAGATGACCAAAAAGCCGCCGCCGATGCAAGAGAACCAGAAGAAATCGAGGAGAGTGAAGATGTAATCCATATGGATGACAGTGACAGAGCATCATCATCTGAATCGGAAAAAGCAGAAACAACACCTGAGAAAGAAGAAGACAAAGAGAAAAAGGGCGGTGTACTTGCAAGCTATCATGATATCCGCACTGGTGAGAAAAAGGAAGTCAAGGTTGGTAAAGAACCTTTTCATGAACTCAAATATACCTACCATAACCAATCAGAGGCTGTTGCGGACATTGCTGCTTATCGCAATAAATCATCACGCGGTAAATCTTCTTTCTCATGTGAGATCGGTGGTGATCCCTTTGTGCAAGCAGAAGCAAAGCTTGTTCAAGAGCCCCCTTTCCGCTCCTACATTCCAGCAGAATGGCGCATCAAAAGTGTCAAACACAAGCTTGATAAGACGGGTGGATATACAACAAAAATAGAGTGCGAACTTTTTGATAAAGCCCAAGAAGATGCTGCAAAAAACGTAGCAAACACCACACCAGACAAAGACGATACCCTTGATCCAAACGCCCCTCCCAATGCATGTGATGAAGGAGACGGCGTCATCCATATGGATAAAGAAGATATCAATTAGCATAAATATTAAAAATCACAGAAAGCTGCTTGACAATATGGCAATAATATGTCTATTGTCGAATCAGGTGCCTAAGAAACACCTTAGAAAATACCAAGCGGACAAACTACCGAGATAGTTTATTTTCCGCAAATTAAAGGCTTTGACTCATTGTATGTTACACGCATATAATGATATTGTCGGGTGTGGTTACGCTATACAATACCCTTTTTGGGAAAAGTATAACGACGGACTTGGTACCGTGTTTCTTAGCACCCGGCACTCTTTTTGAGTGTCATTAAGAACCTCTATTACCAAGGAGTTCACAATGAACACACTTATTCCGATATCGGAACAAACTGTTGGACAGGAAATTGTTCAAACAGTAAATGCACGTAACCTGCACGCATTCTTAGAGGCAAAACGAGACTTTTCCAATTGGATTAAGGACCGCATTATCAAATACAATTTAGAAGAGGGAATAGATTATATTTTAACGCTCGCCAAAACTGGCGAACGTCAAAATGTAGTATTAAAAGAATATTACCTTACACTAAATGTAGCCAAAAAACTTTCTATGCTTGAGAATAATAAGAAAGGTAGAGAAGCTCGTTTATACTTTATTGAATGTGAACGGCGTGCAAAGCAGGTAGCAACACCACCAATAAATCTTTCCAATGCTTTGGAAAATCCTCTTACGATTAAGCAGCTTCTTTTAGAGAGTATCAATCAATTAGAAGACTTAAGAAATGAGGTGAGTACACTCAAGCCAAAAGCAGAAGCTTTGGAGGGCTTAAAACGTTCGGATGGTTTGTTTGGTCTTATTGAAGCAGCTAAGATGCTAGAGGTGAGACCAAAAGATTTAACCGATTACTTGCGTAAACATGATTGGGTGTATCGACGTGCTCCAGGGGAGCCGCTGTTACCCTATCAAGATAAAATCAAGAAAGGCTTTATGAATTGTCCTGCTATCACCATTAAAAGACCGGATGGGACAGAAAAGGTACTGCCTTCAACAAAAATCACCTCCAGAGGTTTGGCATGTTTGAGAGAACAAATCCATGGAGGTGTACAATGAAGATCGATACTAACTTTTTATGCGATTTATGGATAGCATTGTCTCAATTTTCTGATGATGAAAATGTGAGTGATAAAGATTGTAGTGCTCTGGTTCAAACCATGAATGCGGTAGAAAAAACTTTAATTTTAAAGCTTCAAAATGACGTGCCTAATATTACAAAGATTTTGGCAATCCTTACAGATTTTGGTTCTTCAGAGTTACCGCATAGCATGGATTCTTTGTTGCGAACTTACGAACCCAATTTTGAGAACCCCATTAAAAAGGTTGCTTAAAGTAAAACATCCCCTTCCCCACTTTAAGGTGGGGAGGAGGTTAAGAGGCTTCTTCTAAAGCTGCCTGCTCCTTACAATTCTTTTGGATAGGCGTTAAACTCATTTGTAAATCTAATGCACTTAAAACACTAAGAAAAGTAGAAAGCCGTGGATCACCTTTATCGCTTAAAGAACGATAAAGCGACTCTCTTGATAGTCCTGTATTTTGAGCGATTTTACTCATTCCTTGGTTTTTTGCTATTATACCAAGAGCATGAGCAAGATACTTACTATCTTTGCTTTCAAGAGCATCTTCTAAAAGAATCCTTTGTGTCTCAGGTGTCTTGAAATATTCACTTGTGTCAAATTTAGTAATTTCCATGTTTCATTTCCTTTACTAATTGAAGGGCTTTTTTGATATCCTTTTGTTGTGTAGATTTATCACCCGCATTTAATAACAAAATGATTTGCTTACCTTGTTTTACAAAATAGATTCTATAGCCAGGACCATGATGTATTTTTAATTCTCCAATTCCACAGAAAAATTTTACATTTCCAAGAAATCCCGTTTCTATTCTTGCTATGCGTTTAACAATATGTGCTTGTGCAATCTCATCTTTTAAAGAATCTAGCCATTTTATAAAATGCTCTGTTTTGTACACTGTAAACATTTGTAACTTATAAGATACAATTTCTACAATGTCAAATACATTCTTTTGTTCCAATGAAAAAGCTACATAGGTTTTAACAAGCCAACCTTCCGAATGGGAAAGAGGTCAATTTTTTAATCCAGCTCTGCTTTTTGCGGAGCTTTTTTTATGGAGAATTTTATGCGAAAAATATCACAAGAAGGTCTTGCACTCATCAAACAATGGGAAGGTTTGCGTTTGAATGCCTATAAAGACGCCATTGGTGTATGGACAATCGGTTATGGACATACCAACAGTGCTGGAAAACCTTTTGTCCACAAAGGCATGACAGTCACTGAACAACAAGCAGAAGAACTTCTTTGCCAAGACTTAAGACAATTTGAAAATGTCGTTGAACGCGCTGTTACAGTTTCATTAACAGATGAACAATTCGCGGCGTTAGTGTCGTTTTGCTATAATGTAGGAACAGGAGCCTTTTGTAACTCGACACTGTTAAAAAAGCTCAATCAAGGTGAATATGAAGCTGTCCCTGCTGAGCTACAGAAATGGACCAAAGCAGGCGGAAAGCGTCTTGAAGGTCTCGCACACCGGCGTGCGGCAGAAACAGGCTTATGGGCAAAAGGGGCTTATGTTTCCTCCAATTATCAAACAGTAGAAACGCAAGCACCAACAGGGCTTTTCAAAGCAGAAGCATTGGCACCGATTATTGGTTCTTTTTCAGGTCTTGGCGGCTTGTTGGCAGGCAATGGTCCAGTGCAATGGGCTCTTGCTACCATTATGGTTTTAGCCGCATGTGTTGGTCTTTTCCTTGTTGCCAAACGCTTTCAGGAGCATCGTCTATGATCTTATGGATGAAAAAAAATCTCATGCTAACAGGCGCGGCTTTAGCCGCTTTTTTTATGATTTTAGCAAGAGCTTTTACTCTTGGGAAAAAAGCAGAGCAACAAAAGCAAACAGAAAAAGCTTTAAAGGCAGCCACAACACGTCTGGAGGTGGAAAATGAAGTTAATCAAAAAAGTGATGCTGATGTGCGCACTGCTCTCTCTCGCTGGTTGCGCGACAAATAAGTATGTCTCTTGTGTTGGTTGGTTGCCTATTTATTTAGAGAGGCAAGATGTTAACGTCATCAGTTCAAACTTAGCAAGAGATATCTTAAAACATAACACCCTAGGTGAACGTTTGTGTGGATGGAAACATGGCTAGAAGAAAAACAAGAGACGATGTAGAGCTTACAGAAGCGGAAAAAGAAATCCTTCAAGAAATCATCATGACCTACAAAAGTGTAAAGGTGATGTCGCGTTATACGAAATGGATTGTACTTATTATACTCTTATTAGCGCTTGATTTTTCACGTATCCTAGATGCTATAGAGAATATTTTTACACAAAAACCAAATATCCGACTCTAAACATACTCTGAGACGCGCGAAATTCTTTAGAAAATGGTTTCTTAATTTTGCTCGTCTCATGGAGGCGATAGAGAATGTCTTTGCACATTTAAAATAGTGGATTTCAAAGAATTCAAAAAATTATTAGAGAATGTTGGAGGGAAAAGATGAGCTTCGTAACGGTATGTTGGAAAATCCTATTCCCGAACTTTTGTTAACGCTCCCGAACCTTTAAAAAAATTACAAAGAATCAATACGTTATACATAGAAGAAAATTGTATGGCGGAGAGAGAGGGATTCGAACCCTCGATATGGTTTCCCATATACACGCGTTCCAGGCGTGCGCCTTCAACCACTCGGCCACCTCTCCAGGAGTCTCGCACTATACTCAGAAAGAAATAACGTGCAAGCCCAAATTATATATTCAAAACTTTAAAAACAAATTCATTTATTAAAATTAAAAGCTGATACCTTTTGAATAACGAGCACATCCTTTCTTTTAATATTCACTATAATATCAAAAAACGCAATAAAGTCAATATGTTGCGTTCAATTATTTTATATGAATCCACTTAAGAATCCACACTTTTATGTATGATTCATTTGACCATTTTTTATAAAAGATTGGCACGTATGAATAGAGCATAAAAAGCAAATCATGATGTGAATATTATAACGCATGTGTGTATTCAAATGAAATGAAAAGCAGCTACCATTTATAACAGTTCATAAATTTTATGATACGTTTTTATCACTCAAAAATCGCATTGTTTTTAAATTTAGTCGTTTGGAATTATCTATAACATACGTTTAAAGATCACAGCTTGTTTTAACAATTGGATTGGTAATCGCATTATCAAGTATGAGATTATGATTCTCAAAATTGAGAAGCGTAAAATCTAAAAATGCTATAGCAATATTTTATTACCTATAAGAGGGTAATCGTTTGAAACTGTCATAAGCTTATAGGTTTTAATTCATTTCAAGGTGCATAAAGGATTTCAAT
>NZ_JAQISX010000027.1:0-13156 GCF_028618425.1 Bartonella sp. ML70XJBT | reverse complement strand
ATCAATCTTTCACGAAGCTTCAACATGATCTTTCAGACAACATTGCTCAGAATGCACTGTTGTGGAGTGATGATGACAAAGCGTTTGTAGCACTTCATGGCAAAGGAGATGGTAAGCATAATAGTAAGCTGAGCCATCTTGTTGACGGGGACATTTCGGCGGGGTCGACAGAAGCGATTACGGGTAATCAGTTGTATCAGTTGAATCAGACGTTAGCGCTGTATTTAGGAGGTGGAGCGAAGTATGAGGATGGTCAATGGACAGGCCCTCAGTTCCAAGTAAGGCAGTTTAAGAGCGATGGCAGTTCTGATGAGAGTAAGAGCTATGATAACGTAGCGGGTGCATTTGAAGGAGTTAACGGAAGTTTATCTGGTATTAACGATCGCCTTAATGATGTAGCTGAGAATGTTACCTCGAACGGCTTAAATTGGAATGAAGAATTAGGGAGTTATGATGGTCGTCATAATGGGGTTGATAGTAAGATTACGCATGTAGCGGATGGAGATGTATCGGAAGGCTCGAAAGAAGTTGTTAATGGAGGCCAACTTTGGGAGACGAATAAGAAAGTTGAAGCTGTTGAGGAGCGTGTAGAGAATATAGATCAACATGTTAAGGATGTTGAAAGTGCTGTTACGAACGGAGCTGTTAACTATGATAAGGATGAGTCTGGTCATAAGACGAATAAAGTTACGTTGGTTGGAGGCGATGAAAGTGCTCCTGTTTTGATAGATAATTTAGCGGAAGGTCGGATTGAAAGTGGTTCGAAAGAAGCGGTTAATGGAGGTCAATTGCATGATTATACGGATCAACAGATGAAGTTAGTGCTTGAAGATGCGAAGAAGTATACGGATGAGCACATCAATGATATAGTCAACAATGGTGTTAGTGAGTCCAAAGCCTATACAGATATGAAGTTTGAAACATTAAATTATGCAGTTGAGGATGTCCGGAAAGAGGCAAGACAGGCTGCGGCTATTGGATTGGCTGTATCGAATTTAAGTTATGACGATACACCAGGGAAATTAAGTTTTTCATTTGGTACGGGTGTATGGCGCAGTCAATCGGCATTCGCTATCGGTGCTGGTTATATGTCTGAAAATGGGAAATTCCGCTCTAATGTATCTGCAACGAGTGCTGGAGGTCATTGGGGTATAGGTGCTGGATTTAGGGTCACATTGAATTAACGATAAAAAAATATAAAAATCCCTTCTCTTAAAATTAAGATGAAGGGATTTTTTTAATCGCTCATGGATACCGATAGAAAATAAAGGATTACTATCAATAAAAATGTCTATTTGAGTATTTCATTGGTAAGTATGTGGTAAAAAATTATTTATCGTATCAAGAATTAATAAATAATTTGTATAATCTATATTATTCTCGACTTTTGTTTTTAAAAGGCATTCTTTGGGAATCAAGTAGTTAATTTATCAAGTGCGGTTTTTATTTTTTCGTGACAAAATTTGATTTTATGACGCAATTTTTTTACGAAAAAAGAAAATATAACAATGGGATTATTAATGAATGCAGTATTATAATTTGAAAATAATAATTAAGATACACGCGTTGCTTTATATAATATTATCAATTGTCAGATTATAACGGATATATAGCATATGATTGGTGGTGATGAGATTACAATAATAATCGAAGATATTGTAATTTTGAGGTTTCATGCCTTATTAGGGGATATTTGTTATTCTTGCTAGTCAATCGCGTAAAATAGCCCCATGCGCGGATATACTTCGAGTTTATTTTGTCTTATATATGAGCCATTATCGTATGTGAAAAGGGATCACGACCGGTAAATGAAAGGATAAAATCACTTTTAGTGATTCTTATGACAAAGGCATATGAAATTCTTTTATATCATCGCATCAATTTTTCATCTCTTCATTAGAGATTGTTTATATATTCTCTTCAATTTGACCTTTATGCATATGACGTAAAGGAGGTGAACAAACGTCTATAAGCAAATGCAAAGCCAGTTGTGCTGTGGTTATTGTCCGTAAAGCATCAAGATAGGCAGCATTTATAAGCTTGGCAGTATAGATTTGAGTTATGAAGATGCACTAAGCTCTTTAAGTTTATCGATTAGGATGGGCGTACAGCGCAATTAATCTGCATTCATTATGAGAGCAGGTTGTATATCAGAAAATAGGAAGATCCAGTCTAATATATCTGCAACGAGTTCAGGAGGGAATTAAGGCATAAGGGCTGGCTTAAGATTAAAGCTGAATTGATATATAAGCAGCAATATTGTACTTGAGTTATGAAAATATATTTTTCTTTTAAGTATTTTTATTTAAAAATTTAAATGAGAATCTGTATTTTATCTCTATAACAATCTTTAAAGAGTCGTTTATTTGTTCAATTTTTTTATAAACGTTAATTTTTTCTAGAATATTGTTTCTTAATTTGTTGAAAAAATATCACATATCATGTGAAAAGATATATTTTTACTCCAATCAGTAAAAAGTGTTATTTTCTAGTTGCTATTTTATGAGGGAGCATATAAACACACAGAAAGTAATATTAGTAAGACTCATTTTGATTATAATTCAAAGGCGGGAGAATAATGTGTAAAAACAATACCAAGGCGTATTTAAATATTGCATTAGACTTAAAAAATATTGGGAATCAAACTCCCTTAAGAATTTGCACTTTTCTTAACTACTAAAGGTTCTAATTTACCTTTTATTAAGAAAACGGCTTTTTAATAAGATAAAACACACTATTAACTTCCAAAATAAAAAAAACACTTTTGAAAGTATTTTTTAAATAACAAGACCCTTATTTAAGAAATAACTTTAATTCGGATACAGGAAAATTCCTTTTTAAAGCACACCAAGCAAAAAATACCTCTAAACCATATTAGAATCTAAATGTGTTATTTCTGTGTAAGCTAAACATTTCCCACATTTAGATCTCAACACAGAAAGCAACTACAAAACGAAAACAAAGACTCAAAACGTTCCCACTTTGATCTGTCACTTTCCATTCAATAACCAGTAGGGAGAGTACCTAACACTGAAATGTGTCTTTTTTATGTTTTTGATATGCTTTTCAAATTTTTTCATTGGAGAGTTTGTTATGAAAAAAATATCAGCCACATCACAGAGACCTAGTTTGAAGGCTGTGCTTATTTCTCGGCGTTTATCTTTGTTTACAAAGCTTTCGTTGGGAACAGCAATGGTTGCACTCTTATCAAGTGCGTCTCCTGTATTGGCGAAAAAAATTGATATAATAGACCAACAAGTTCTTCAAAGCATGGAGAAGGCAACAGCAGTTTATTCTCAAGGGAACGATAAAAGGATTACTGCTGCTTATGATAGTCAGAACAATGTTGATGTCTCTGATTTATCTAAGGCAGGTTATGTAACAGCGCTTAGTAAAGTAGGCGCAAAAGTAGGCGCAGAAAAAGTTAAAGCTTCTAGTGATTATGCAAATTTCCTAAATGATACACTTTGGGAGAAAAGCGATCAAAAAACATCACGACTCGTAAAGGTGTCAACTAAGAGTGGAAGTATTGGTGCAGGTGACGATGATTATGTGAATGTTATATCTCCCTTGAAAGCTTCTAGCGCATCAGTAGAAAACTATCCAACAAAACCGAGTGTAAGGAGTCTGGCAAGCACAAGAGGACTTGAAAGAGCTGGGACAAGTGCTACTTCCTTAGGCCCAGGGGCAAATGCAGCGGGTCAGCAAAGTGTTGCTATTGGTAACAAGGCACAAGCAACAGGAAAATTCGCCATAACTATGGGTGATCAGGCACAGGCGACAAAAGAAGACAGTATAGCTGTAGGTCGCATGGCGCATGCTTTGGGGAAAAGCAGTACCGCATTAGGTTCTGAATATAATGAGGAGAGTACACACGGGGATAGTGATTATACCACTGCGAAGGGTGATTATTCAACGGCTTTGGGTGCTGTTTCTAAAGCTTTGGAGTTTGGTACAACGGCTGTTGGGCATCGTGCATATGCAGCGAAAGAACATGCTATTTCTATAGGTTTTTATTCAGAAGCAAATGCAGAGAAAAGTATTGCTTTAGGTTCTAACGCAAAGGCAAATGGGGACAAATCTCTTGCTCTAGGCTTTCAGGCAGAGGCAAAAGCAGCTGACACTATTGTTTTAGGTTCTAACGCAAAGGCAAATATGAAAAATTCAGTTGTTGTTGGTGCGAATGCAAATGCAACTGGAGACAACTCTCTTGTTCTAGGCTTTCAGGCAGAGGCAAAGGCAACTAGCGCTATTGTTTTAGGTTCTGAAGCAGAGGCATCAGATCCTTTTAGTCTTATTATAGGTGTTAAGGGAAAGGCATCAGGTTGGTATAGTGTTGGTTTGGGTTATGGCGTAGAAGTAACAGGTGAGCGTAGTATTGCTTTAGGTTACCAATCTAAAGTGTTGGTTAAAGATGGTGTTGCTATAGGTTCCACTTCTACATCCGATAGGGCTGCTGGTGTTGCAGGTTATACTTCTCTTTTGCAAGGACCAGCAGAAAACTCCGGAATTGAATGGAAAAGTACGAAAGGTGCAGTGAGTGTTGGTAATACTAGTAATAATATAACGAGGCAGATTACAGGCGTTGCAGCTGGTAGTGGAGATGCCGATGCAGTGAATGTTAGACAGTTAAAAGACTTAGAAGAAGTTGTAAGAAAGAACGGTTGGAAACTGTCTGTTGATGGTAAAAATGCGAAAACAGTTGTTATGGACAGTGACATAGATTTTTCTGCTGGAAGTCAAAACTTTGCAATCAAAAAAGGCGATAAAGATAATAACGTAAAATTTGATTTAGCAAAAGATCTCACGTTAAAAAGCATAAAATTAGAGGAAGAAAGCGTATCAGATGATAGAGCAGATGCAGTAAGTTCAGTAACTTTAGATACAACAGGCTTGATCATCAAGAATGGTCCGAAAGTCACAACTTCTGGTATTGATGCTGGCAGTAAAAAGATAACAGGAGTGGCAAAGGGTACTGAAGATAGCGATGCGGTGAATTTTGGACAACTGCAAAAAGTTGAAAAAGATGTCAAAGAACAGGTCGCAGCCAGTAGCTTCGTGAAACAAGATGTTAAAACAAAATACATCACCATTGGTAAAGAAACCGATGGTGACAAAATTGATATTACTAACAAAAAGAATGAACAGCGTACTCTTACGGGTTTAAAGAGTGCTTCTCTGTCAGAAGCTTCAAATGAAGCTGTTACCGGTTCGCAGTTGTTTACAACAAATAAAAATGTAACAACTTTATCCAATAATTTCAATACTGCTGCCACGAATATGGCCAAGTATTTTGGCGGTAACGCCAAATATGAGAATGGCAAGTGGACCGATCCAAGCTTTACGCTAAAAGCCGTTAACGGTAAAGGTCAGGAAGAAAATGCGACGTATTATAATGTAGCGGCAGCTTTGGCAGGTGTTGGTACTTCTATCACCAATGTCAAAGCCGATGCCTTATTGTGGAGTGAAGAGGATAATGCGTTTGTTGCTATGCATGGAAGGGATTTTGAAGTTGATGGTGGGGAACCGTTAGCAAAGTTAACGGGTAAGATTACACATCTTTTAGACGGAAATATTTCCGAAGGCTCTACAGATGCTATTACGGGGAGGCAGCTTTTTGAGACTAATAGTAAGGTTGCTAGTTACTTAGGTGGTGGAGCTAGTTATCAAGATAAAACATGGACGGATCCAACATTTAAAGTTAAAGCCGTTAACGGTGATGGTGAGGAAAAAGATGAAACTTATCATAATGTAGCGGCAGCTTTGGCAGGCGTTGGGAATTCTATCACAAATGTTAAAAATGATATCAAGAATGAAATCACGAGTGTAAAAGGTGATAGCCTTGTTAAGTGGGATGAGGATACAAAGCATATTAATATTGGTAGTGACAAGGAAGAGGCTACAATTAATATTGCGGATAAAGGAAGTAAGGACAGAATCCTTTCTGGTGTGAAGAAGGCAGAAAAAGGCAATGAAGCAGTTAACAAAGGTCAGCTTGATGAGAATGTAAAGCAACTTTCTGGCGAAATTGCAGATGTGCGTTCAGTTGCAGTTTTCTACGATAAAGAAGAAGTTTCAGATGATGACAATCGACTTATCAGATCAGCACGTAAAAGTAATAAATCGAATGTGACTTTTGGCGATCCAAGCAAAGGTACTGTTGGATTGCATAATGTTGGCGATGGTAAAGTCACAGAAGTTTCCACCGATGCAATTAATGGCTCACAGCTTCATAAATTTGGTACTGGGGTTGCGAAGACTTTAGGTGGTAACGCCAAATATGAGAATGGCGAATGGACTGATCCAAGCTTTACGCTAAAAGCCGTTAATGGTAAAGGTCAGGAAGAAGAGAAGACTTATCACAATGTAGCGGAAGCTTTGACAGGAGTTGGTAGTTCTTTTACGAATATCAAAAATGAGATTACGAACCAGATTAATCAACTTCAGTCAGAAGATTCAGCAGTTGTTCATTACGATAAAGATGATAAGAATGGCAGCATTAATTACACGAGTGTCACTTTTGGTGGTAACAATAAAAGCCTCACGACTCTCCATAATGTTGCGGATGGTGCGATTTCTTCAGCATCCCATGATGCAATTAATGGTGGTCAGATTAATAAAATCGGTGAAGATATTGCAAAATTTTTAGGTGGAGAAGCATCCTTTAAAAATGGTGTTCTTACAGAGCCAACCTATAACTTATCTTATATTGCTACAGATGGAATAGTAACCAAGAGTTCTTATCAAGGTGTTGGAACAGCTTTTGCAGGTCTTGATACAAATATCAAGAATGTGAATGATCGTATTAAAGAAGTATCTCAGGGAGTTGCACAGGATTCTTTACTATGGAGTAAGGATGGCAATGCCTTTAGTGCTCTTCATGGGAAAGATAATGACAGAAAAGCTAGCAAGATTACCTCTCTTGCCAATGGAGACATTAGTGCAACCTCAAGTGATGCTGTAGCGGGTAGCCAGCTTCATAAATTTGGTACTGGGGTTGCGAAGACTTTAGGTGGAGAAGCTCGTTATGAGGATGGCACGTGGACTGATCCAACTTTTACAATAAAAACAGTGAATGCTAATGGTGAGGAAAAAGAAGAGAGTTATAAGAATGTAGCGGAAGCTTTGGCAGGCGTTGGTAGTTCTATCACAAATGTTAAAAATGATATCAAGAATGAAATCACGAGTGTAAAAGGTGATAGCCTTGTTAAGTGGGATGATAAGACAAATCATATTAATATTGGTGGTGAAAAGGAAGATGCTACAATTAGTATTGCTGATAAGAATAGTAAGGATAGAATTCTTTCTGGTGTGAAGGATGCTGTGAATAATAATGAAGCAGTTAACAAAGGTCAGCTTGATGAGAATGTAAATAAACTTTCTGGCGAAATTGCAGATGTGCGTTCAGTTGCAGTTTTCTACGATAAAGAAGAAGTTTCAGATGATGACAATCGACTTATCAGATCAGTACCTAAAAGTAATAAATCGAATGTGACTTTTGGCGATCCAAGCAAAGGTACTGTTGGATTGCATAATGTTGGCGATGGTAAAGTTAAAGAAGATTCGCATGATGCGATTAATGGTTCACAGCTTCATTCATTGGGTGACAAAGTTGCCTCTTACCTTGGCGGTAACGCCAAATATGAGAATGGTAAATGGACAGATCCAAGCTTTACGCTAAAAGCCGTTAACGGTGAAGGTCAGGAAGAAGAGAAGACTTATAAGAATGTAGGGGAAGCATTGACTGGGGTTGGTACTTCTATCGCGAATGTTCAGAATAAAGTCACTGAACAAGTTAATAATATCATGACCAATGTCAAAGCCGATGCCTTATTGTGGAGTGAAAAGGATAATGCGTTTGTTGCCATGCATGGAAAGGAGATTTCTGATGGTGGAGAACCGATAGCAAGGTCAGCGGGTAAGATTACACATCTTTTAGACGGAAATGTTTCCGAAGGCTCTACAGATGCTATTACGGGGGGGCAGCTTTTTGAGACCAATAGTAAGGTTGCTAGTTACTTAGGTGGTGGAGCTAGTTATCAAGATAAAACATGGACGGATCCAACATTTAAAGTTAAAACTGTTAAGGATGATGGTCAGGAAGAAGAGAAGACTTATAAGAATGTAGAGGAAGCATTGAGTGGGGTTGGTAATTCTATCACCAATGTCAAAAATGATATTACCAAACAGATTAATAATGAGATTAGCAATGTAAAAGGTGATAGTCTTGTTAAGAAAGATGCAGCAACGAATGTTATCAACATTGGTAAAGAGGTAGAGGGTAGTGAAATCAATGTTGCCAACAAAAGTGGTGGTTCGCGGACACTTTCTGGTGTGAAGGAAGCAACAAAAGATAATGAAGCCGTTAACAAGGGGCAACTTGATAAGGATTTGAAGAAACTTTCTGAGAGCCTTCAATCAGAAGATTCAGCAGTTGTTCATTACGATAAAGATGATAAGAATGGTAGCATTAATTACACGAGTGTCACTTTAGGTGGTAAAGATAAGAGTGCTGTTAGTCTCCACAATGTTGCTGATGGCACAATTTCTTCAGAATCACATGATGCAATCAATGGTCAACAGATTAACAAAATTGGTGAGAATATTGCTAAATTTTTGGGTGGCAGTGCGAAGTTTAATAGTGGCACTTTAACAGTACCGACTTATGAAATCTCCAATGTTTCAAAAGATGGCAATGTCGAGAAGACTAGTTTCAATGATGTTGGTTCAGCTTTTGCTGGTCTTGATACGAGTATGCAGAATGTGAATAATCACTTAACGAATGTTGTTAATGATTTTACTAAAAAGATAAGTGATATTTCTCAAGAAGTTAAAGGCGATGCGCTTTTATGGAGTGAAGATAAAGGATCCTTTGTTGCACAGCATGGTAAAGAAGAAAAAAGCAATAGCAAGATTACGCATATTTTAGATGGTAATATTTCTAAAGATTCTACAGATGCTATTACGGGTAACCAACTCTATTCTTTGGGTGATAAGGTTGCTGGCTATTTGGGAGGTGATGCTCGTTATGAGAACGGTGAATGGACGGCGCCAAACTTCAAGGTTAAAACAGTTGACGGTGAAGGCAATTCTGGAGACGAGAGCTACACAAGTGTATCTGCTGCTTTTGAAGGAGTTGGTACATCTTTCACGAATATTAAAAATGAGATTACCAAGCAAATTAATAATCTTCAGTCAGAAGATTCAGCAGTTGTTCATTATGATAAAAAGGAAAAGGATGAAATTGACTATACAAATGTGACTTTGGGTAAAGGTAAGGATTCTACACCTGTTGCACTTCATAATGTTGCCAATGGTAATATCGCTAAAGATTCACGTGATGCCATCACGGGTGATCAGATGAATAAAATTGGCGAGGATATTGCAAAGTTTTTAGGTGGAGAATCATCCTTTAAAGATGGATCACTGACACCGCCAAGCTATGCATTATCTGAAGTTTCTACAGAAGGTAAAGTTACAGATAAGTCCTTTAATGATGTTGGTTCAGCCTTTGTAGGACTTAACACAAATATCAAGCATGTGAACGATCGGATTAAGGAAGTCTCAGAAGGTGTTGCACAGGATTCTTTATCTTGGAGCGCGGCTAATAATGCCTTTAGTGCTCAGCATGGGAAAGATAGTGAGAGAACAGATAGCAAGATTACACATCTTAAGGTTGGAGACATTACTGAAGCTTCAACGGATGCGATCAATGGTTCGCAGCTTTATTCATTGGGTGACAAAGTTGCCTCTTACTTTGGCGGTAACGCCAAATATGAGAATGGCGAATGGACAGCTCCAAGCTTTACGCTAAAAACTTTCAATGAAAATGGTGAAGAAGGTGAAAACGCGACTTATAATGATGTTGGTGCAGCCTTTTCAGGAATTGATACAAACTTCACAAATTTTAACAATCATCTAACGAGTATTGTTGAAGATTTTAATACAAAAGTAGACGATATTAAAAAAGAAGTTAAAGGCGATGCTTTACTATGGAGCAATGAAGACGGTGCTTTTGTAGCTCAGCATGAAAAAGAAGATCAAAAAACAAATAGTAAAATTAAATTTCTTGCTGCCGGAGATATTACGCAAGACTCGACGGAAGCAGTTAATGGCTCACAGCTTTTCGAGACAAATAATAAAGTTTCTACT
Organism: Bartonella sp. ML70XJBT; assembly: GCF_028618425.1. Classification (NCBI taxonomy): domain Bacteria; kingdom Pseudomonadati; phylum Pseudomonadota; class Alphaproteobacteria; order Hyphomicrobiales; family Bartonellaceae; genus Bartonella; species Bartonella sp. ML70XJBT. The sequence goes on along the minus strand of NZ_JAQISX010000027.1, from coordinate 3,004 downwards.
TACTTAGGCGGTGGAGCTAGTTATAAAGATGGCGCATGGGTTGGTCCAACATTTACGCTTAAAACTGTTAATGGTGAAGGCAAGGAAGAAGAAAAGAATTATCAGACAGTAGCAGAAGCTTTTACTGGAGTTGAAACTTCTATCACCAATGTCAAAAATGATATTACCAAACAGATTAACAATGAGATTAGCAATGTAAAAGGTGAGAGTCTTGTTAAATGGGATGAAGAGACAAAGCATATTAATATTGGTGGAGAAAAGGACGGCGCTACAATTAATATTGCCGATAAGGGTAGTAATAATAGAATCCTTTCTGGTTTGAAGAAGGCAGAAAAAGATAATGAAGCAGTTAATAAAGAGCAACTTGATGAGAACGTAACTAAACTTTCTGACGAAATTGCAGAAGTTCGTTCTGTTGCAGTTTTCTATGATGAAGAAGAAGTTTCAAGTGATGACAATCGGCTTATCAGATCAGCACGTAAAAGTAATAAATCGAATGTAACTTTTGGAGATCCGAAAACAGGCACTGTTGGTTTGCATAATGTTGGAAGTGGTGCAATTTCTTCCGATTCCCATGATGCAATCAATGGTTCCCAGGTTCATTCTCTTGGAAGCACAGTTGCATCTTATTTTGGTGGTGATACTAAGTATGAGAATGGGCAATGGACAGCTCCGAATTTCAAGGTAAAAACAATTAACGCGGATGGTCAGGAGAAGGATGAGACTTATCAGAATGTATCTACTGCTTTTGAAGGAGTTGGTACATCTTTTACGAATATCAAAAATGAGATTACCAAACAGGTTAACAATCTTCAGTCAGAAGGTTCAGCGGTTGTTCATTATGATAAAAAGGCAGAGGGAGGAATTGATTATACGAGTGTCACTTTAGGTGGTAAAGATCAAACTCTCACAGTTCTCCACAATGTTGGTGATGGTAAGATTGGTGATAAGTCGCACGATGCAATTAATGGCGGACAGATTTATAAAATTGGTGAAGATGTTGCAAAATTCTTAGGTGGAGATGCAGCTTTTAAAGATGGATCACTTACCCAGCCAACCTATAAATTATCGAATGTTGCTACTGATGGTGAAGTAACAGATAATTCGTTCAATGATGTTGGTTCAGCCTTTGTAGGTCTTGATAAGAATATCCAGCATGTGAACGATCGTATTAAGGCAGTCTCTCAAGGAGTTGCAAAGGATTCTTTAAATTGGAGTAATGCTGAGGGTGCTTTTGTTGCTTCTCATGGAGAAGGCGATGCAAGAAAAGATAGCAAGATTGCGCATATTTTGTCTGGAGACATTACTGAAACTTCAACGGATGCGGTCAATGGTTCTCAGCTTTTTGATACAAATAAGACTGTTGCAACTTATTTAGGAGGTAGTGCTAAGTATGAGAATGGTAAATGGACAGCTCCGAGCTTCAAGGTAAAGATAGTCAAGGATGATGATAGTGATGTTGAAGAGCAGAGCTATGAAAGTGTATCTGCTGCATTTGAAGGAGTTGGTAGTTCATTCACGAATATCAAAAATGAGATTACGAACAAGATTAATCATCTTCAGTCAGAAGATTCAGCGGTTGTTCATTATGATAAACAGAAGGATGATGGTGAGACTGATTATGCCAATATAACTTTGGGTGGTAAGGGTAAAATCCTCACAGCGCTGCACAATGTTGGTGATGGTAAGATTGCAGAAGATTCCCATGATGCGATCAATGGTTCCCAGCTTCATTCTCTTGGAAGCACAGTTGCAACTTATTTAGGTGGCGGTGCTGGTTATGAAGAAGGTAAATGGACCGCTCCAAGCTTCAAGGTAAAGATAGTCAAGGATGATGGGAGTGAAGTTGAAGAGCAGAGCTATGAAAGTGTATCTGCTGCATTTGAAGGAGTTGGTAGTTCATTCACGAATATCAAAAATGAAATTACGAACCAGATTAATCATCTTCAGTCAGAAGATTCAGCGGTTGTTCACTATGATAAAAAGGCAGAGGGAGAAATTGATTATACGAGTGTCACTTTAGGTGGTAAAGATCAAACTCCCACACTTCTCCACAATGTTGGTGATGGTCAGATTGGTGATAAGTCACATGATGCAATTAATGGCGGACAGATTTATAAAATTGGTGAAGATGTTGCAAAATTCTTTGGTGGCGATGCAGCTTTTAACAATGGAGCCTTCACAGGACCAACCTATAAATTATCTGATGTTGATGAAAAAGGTAATGTTACAGATAAGCTGTTTAGTGATGTTGGCACAGCGTTTAGTGGTCTTGATACGAATATCAAGCATGTGAACGATCGTATTAAGGAAGTTTCAGAAGGCGTTGCGCAGGATACTTTGAGTTGGAGCAAGGAGAAAGGGGCATTTGTTGCGGTTCATGGTGAAGATGGTGCAAAGAGCAATAGCAAAATCACGTCTCTTTTAGATGGAACTGTTTCTAAGGGTTCAACGGATGCAGTTACGGGCAGTCAGCTTTTTGATACCAATAAGACAGTTGCAACTTATTTAGGAGGTGGTGCTGGTTATGAAGAAGGTAAATGGATAGCTCCAAACTTCAAAGTTAACGTAGTGAATGCTAATGGCGATAAGGTTGAAGAGAAGAAGTATGATAGTGTTGCAGCTGCCTTTGAAGGTGTAGGAAGTTCTTTCACAAATCTTCATAATGAAGTGACGAATGCTGTTACGGATATTAATAATCACATCAACAATGTTGTTAGTGATAGTCTTGTTAAGCAGGATGAAGAGAGCAAGGTTATCAAGATAGGAGCGGAAAAAGGTGGTACTAGCATTAACATTGCTAATAGTGGTGATGCTGCGCGGACCCTTACAGGTGTAAAATCAGGAGCGCTTACAGAAACGTCGACTGATGCAGTAAATGGTTCTCAACTTTATTCGATGAATAATACGTTAGCGAGCTATTTTGGAGGTGGAGCTAAGTATGAGAATGGTCAGTGGATAGCACCAAGCTTCAAGGTAAAGACAGTTAAGGATGATGGGAGTG
>NZ_JAQISX010000026.1:0-15847 GCF_028618425.1 Bartonella sp. ML70XJBT | reverse complement strand
CCAGCTATTGCACGCGCGTTAAGAGAAGCTAAAAAGCAAGGGTGTGAACTCATAGAAATAAAGCCTACTGGTGAACTGCTTATCTACCTTAAAGACAATATCCCATTGCCAAATTCAGTGAATAATCCAGACAAAATTTTAGATTTGTCCACGAATGAATATTATGAAGCCGTGCTCTCTAAGATGTAAAATACCATGCCAAAACCACGCCCTCCTCATCTTGTTAAACAAATTACACAACATGGTAAAATTGTATGGTATGTCCGTATTGGTCATGGAAAACGTATTAGAATACGCGGAACCTATGGAACGCAAGAGTTTGTTGACAATTACAAAAATGCGCTTGCCGAATTACAAGGGCTTATACTTCCTAAATCCAAAACCGGTAAACTTGTTGAAGGTTCATTCGCATGGCTACTTAAACAGTATCTAAACAGCTCTAATTGGCATAATCTTGCTAAAATTACAAAAAAACAAAAAGAACTCATCCTTATGAAGGTATGCGATACAATAGGCAACATTCCATACCAAGCAATTGAAAAGAAACATATCATAGCTGGTGTTGAACGGCGTAAAGAAACGCCAGCAATGGCTAGAGAATTTCTGAAAACACTTAATGGGCTTTTTAATTGGGCGGTTGAACAAGATCTTTTGGAAAACAATCCAGCTTTAGGCGTCAAAAAGCCTCCTCTCAAAAACAAAGAAGGCTTTCCTGCTTGGACAGAAGAAGATGTTGAGAAATATTATCAAAAATGGCATCATGGTACCCATGAACGTGTCTGGATTGATGTCCTCTTATATACGGGCTTACGTCGTGGTGATGCCGTTCGCATTGGCTGGAAAGATGTAAAAAATAATATTATCCATCTCAAAACAGAGAAAAGTAAATTCCAAACAGATGTCTTTCTTCCCATTTTACCAGAATTAGCAGAGACACTTAAAATTGGTCCTATTGGAGAAGAAACATTTATTTGTGGTAAACGCGGAAAAAAAATCCCCAAAGATAGCTTTAGTCTCATGTTTTACAGAGCATGCAACCAAGCCGGTATCAACAAATCAGCCCATGGTTTGAGAAAATTAGCAGCAACACGCGCAGCTAACTCTGGTGCAACAGTACCACAATTGAAAGCACTGTTTGGCTGGACAAATGATAATATGGCATCTCTTTACACAAAGAGCGCAGACCGTAAAAAACTCGCTCTTGAAGCCATAAAAAAGCTTCAAAAAGATGAGGGATAGAGGCAAAAAAACGTAATAGAATCAGTATTCATCAATTCCCTTATTTATATAATAATTCATTGATTTTTATATTTTTTATTAAGCAAGACTAGAATTTAATAAGAATGTGAAATTCTTACCGGAAATATTTCTCATAATGCAGAAAATCGTTCAAAACGTATAATTAATTACACAAAATACTTTATGGATACGCTTCAATGAAACGTACAAAGTTTTCTAACGGTTCTCGTTCTGTCTCAAAATTATTTTCGGGAGCATTCATATCGCGATAACCAAGTGCCATACCACAGATAATATGACGATCAGAAGGGATCGATAAAAGTGTACGAATCTGTTTATGATAATCAGCAAAAGCTGCTTGGGGGCAAGTATCTAATCCAAATCCACGTGCTGCTAGCATAATAGTCTGCATAAACATACCCAAATCAAGCCAACTCCCCATTTCCATGTCATGATCCATTGTAAATAAAAGCCCTACAGGCGCATCGAAAAATAAAAAGTTCCGCGCCTTTTGATGAAGCATTTTTTCTTCATCGCCTTTTTGAATTCCAAGGCTCTGATAAAGATCCAAACCAACTTTTCGACGCCTTGAAAGATAAGGTTCACGCCATTGACGTGGATAATAATGATATTCACGCTCTCCTTTTACACCTGAAAGCACAAGCTGTGAAAGCTCTTGCCCTACTTTCTGTAATATACTCCCCGTAAGCACAATCACTTGCCATGGCTGAATATTTGTTCCAGATGGTGCACGTGCTGCAAGTTTTAAGATTTCTTTGATTGTTTCCAAACTAACGGGCTGGTCAGTAAAAGCGCGAATTGATTTTCGCGATAATATAGATTGAAAAATACTCATGGGAGAAATTGCCATTATTTTTTACTTTCTGTAATGAAAAATATTTTTTGCTTATCAAGGACAATATACTACAAAAACACATTTGCTGCTGTATGCGCACGCTCTATTTCTTCAAATGACTTACACATTTCACGCAATGTTAAAGACCATCCACCTATTAGGATAGCACAACTTATCTCTTTTAATAGAAAGAAAATTGTCTAAAAATAGATAAAATAAATTTCATAATCAACGATTAACCCCAACTCTGCTAGGCTCTCAAAAAGCCTCCTCAATTCTTTATAAATCTTGTAGAAGATCATCAATATCATGACTACGTCTTTTAAATCAGCACATCCTTTTTATGAATTCCTGCAATTAACTTCTTAAGCTTTTTCTCATCATCAGGTGAATCTCTAACCATAGCCAACATCTCAGATATTTCAAACAATGAAAATTTAACTCTTTTAGCATGTAGTATTTGTTTTAACTTATGCGGTCCGTTTGTGTATAAAGCCGCTTATTTACACGCCAAAAAGGAATAAGAAACCTTTCTTCTTCATAACAAAGAAAAATCCGAGCCGTTATTGAAAACTCACACGTCAATTCTCTAATTGAATAATATTCATACATTTTATCATTCTATCTTCATAGACCACATTGTTATAAGAAATACGCCTGTTTTTTATAAAACTTTAGTAAATATCCTATCCTCATTTTTCCACTCTCTAAAATATAAAGACATGGATTCTCATCATAAGGCCTTTTAAATCTTTGCAGGAAATATCAATCAAAAAATTTTCTTAAAATTCGAAGTCAGTCGTTATTTTATTTATAGATAATCCTCTCTTTTTATTGAAACATGCCTTTTAGGCTTCATATGTCTTAAAAAGAATTTTCTATACTGCCTTCAGAAATAAGAAAACTTTAAAATGAAGCAACAAAAAAGATAAGCATCATTTAATTTTTTACGATTACATTTTCAGAGAAATATGTAGCTTCTACATTTCGAAATAAAAAAAACGTCTGAACTTCTTATTCAGACGTTTTCATATTATGTGACGTTTCTTTAAACTATTCAGCAACGGTTTTGGCTGTCATATTTGTCAACATAGCCTTGGCCACTTCGTTATTACTAGACTTACGCTGCTCATCTACAATCAAATCATCACGAACTGCAGCGATACGACGGATTTGAGAAATCGTGCCACCTGTACCAGCAGGAATAAGACGACCGACAATAACGTTCTCTTTAAGACCTTGCAAAGTATCAATTTTGCCAGAAACCGCCGCTTCAGTAAGAACGCGCGTTGTTTCCTGAAAGGATGCCGCCGAAATGAAAGAAGGCGTTTGAAGAGAAGCTTTTGTAATTCCAAGAAGAATGGGATTACCAGATGCAGGTTTCTTTCCTTCTGCAATCAAATTATCATTGATTTCATCAAGTTCAATACGATCAACATTATCACCTGGAATATAACCAGAATCTCCAGATTCAGTAATTTCAACCTTTTGCAACATTTGACGAACAATTACTTCAATATGCTTGTCATTGATAAGAACACCCTGCAAACGATAAACCTCCTGAATCTCATTAACAAGGTAAGATGCCAAGGCTTCAACACCCTTAATCGCTAAAATATCATGAGGGGCTGGATTACCATCAAGGATATAATCCCCTTTTTCAATTTGATCACCTTCTTGGAAATGAAATAACTTACCTTTTGGGATCAAATATTCCACGGGCTCAAGAGTTTCATCATTTGGCTCAATGATAATACGGCGTTTATTCTTATAACCACGACCAAAGCGAATTGTACCACTGACTTCAGCAATAATTGCATGATCCTTTGGACGACGTGCTTCAAAAAGCTCAGCCACACGTGGTAAACCACCCGTAATATCTTTCGTCTTGGCACTTTCCATTGGCAAACGAGCAATAACATCACCAGCCTTAACATGAGCACCAAGCTCAACAGAAAGAATAGTTTCCACTGACATCATATAACGGGCTTCACCTCCCTTATACAATTTAGCAATGGATTCACCTTCTTTATCTGCATGGATAATAATAGCTGGTTTGAGCTCTGCACCACGTGGATTAGCGCGCCAATCAATCACCAAACGCTTCGTAATCCCCGTAGATTCATCAGCTGTTTCAGTGACAGATAAACCATCAATCATATCTTCAAAACCCACATAGCCTTCAACTTCCGTCAAAACTGGGCGTGTATAAGGATCCCATTCTGCTATACGCTGTCCACGTTTAACGACGTCACCATCATCAACAAAAATATGCGCACCATAGCTAACACGATGCACAACACGTTCTTTTCCTAACTCATCCTTGATAAGGATAGCCATATTACGCCCCATAACAACCAAATGACCTTCAGAGTTGCGAACCACATTACGATTACGAATCTCCACCGTACCTTCATAAGATGCCTCTAAATACGATGAATCAACAACCTGTGCAGTTCCTCCTAAGTGGAAAGTACGCATCGTAAGTTGGGTTCCCGGCTCACCAATTGACTGAGCAGCAATAACACCAACGGCTTCTCCCTGATTAACCGGTGTTCCACGCGCCAAATCACGACCATAGCATTTTGCACAAACACCAAGACGTGTTTCACATGTTAAAGCAGAACGAATTTGAACAGATTGAATTCCGGCTTCTTCAATCTTCGTGACGTCAGCCTCCTCAATCATCGCTCCACCTTCAAGAATAACCTCTCCAGAGACAGGATGTAAAATATCAACAAGGGCTGTACGACCAAGAATCCTTTGCCCAAGAGAGGCAACAATTTGTCCTGCATCAACAATTGGCTGCATCGTAAGACCTTTTGCTGTACCACAATCAACAGCTGAAATAATGGCATCCTGTGCAACATCAACAAGACGCCTTGTGAGATAACCAGAGTTCGCCGTTTTTAACGCAGTATCAGCAAGGCCTTTACGCGCACCATGTGTAGAGTTAAAGTATTCGTTAACAGTTAGACCTTCCTTAAAATTTGAAATAATAGGTGTTTCAATAATTTCACCCGATGGTTTTGCCATTAATCCACGCATACCGGCCAATTGTCTCATCTGGTTAGCTGAACCACGAGCCCCAGAATGCGACATCATATAGATTGAATTCATGGGCCGTTGACGGCCGGTTTTAGGATCAAAATCGACGGCTTGAATTCGTTTCATCATTTCATCTGCAACACGGTCTGTGCATTTACCCCAAGCATCTACAACCTTATTGTATTTTTCACCTTGTGTAATCAAACCATCATTATATTGCTGTTCGTATTCCTTCGCCAAAGCTTCTGTTTCCGCAACCAAACGTGACTTGCTATCAGGAATAACCATATCATCCTTCCCGAATGAAATTCCTGCACGACAAGCATAAGAAAAACCAAGCTGCATAATACGGTCACAAAAAATAACCGTCTCTTTTTGTCCACAGTGGCGATAAACATAATCAATCATTTTAGAAATGTTCTTTTTTGTCATTTCTTGATTGACAATATCAAATGAGATATTAGGATTTTTGGGCAAAAGCTCACCGATAATCAAACGACCAGGTGTCGTATCATAAAGTTTAGCAACTTCTTTGCCATCCTTGCCAATATTCTTAACACGGCCTTTAATCTTCGTATGAAGCGTTACGACCTTGTTTTCCAAGGCATAATGCAGCTCACCTATATCAGAAAAAGCCATTCCTTCACCGGGTTCTTTTTCAGAAACAATCGAAAGATAGTAAAGACCAAGAACCATATCCTGTGATGGAACAATAATCGGGGCACCATTAGCTGGATGAAGAATGTTATTGGTTGACATCATCAAAACACGAGCTTCAAGCTGTGCTTCAAGAGAAAGCGGAATATGAACCGCCATCTGATCACCATCAAAATCGGCATTAAAAGCTGTACATACCAATGGATGAAGCTGGATAGCTTTGCCTTCAATCAAGACAGGTTCAAAAGCCTGAATTCCTAAACGGTGCAATGTCGGCGCACGATTGAGTAAAACAGGATGCTCACGAATAACTTCATCCAAGATATCCCAAACTTCTGGATGTTCTTTTTCAACAAGTTTTTTTGCTTGTTTTACAGTCGAAGAATATCCTTTTGCATCAAGCCGCGCATAAATAAAGGGCTTAAATAATTCAAGGGCCATTTTTTTAGGCAAACCACACTGATGTAATTTTAATTCAGGACCTGTCACAATAACAGAACGACCTGAGTAATCAACACGCTTTCCAAGCAGGTTTTGACGGAAACGTCCCTGCTTACCCTTTAACATATCTGAAAGAGATTTTAATGGACGTTTATTGGCCCCAGTAATCACACGCCCACGTCGTCCATTATCAAACAATGCATCAACAGCTTCTTGCACCATACGTTTTTCATTACGTACAATAATCCCAGGAGCACGCAATTCAATCAGCCGTTTCAATCGGTTATTACGATTGATAACGCGCCGATAAAGATCATTGAGATCTGATGTTGCAAAACGTCCACCATCAAGCGGAACCAATGGACGTAAATCCGGTGGAATGACCGGAATTGTTTTCATAATCATCCACTCTGGTCTGTTACCAGATTCAAGAAAATTTTCAACGATCTTAAGCCGCTTAATCAACTTTTTTTGCTTTAATTCTGAAGTTGTCTCAGACAACTCAAGGCGCAAATCATTAGCGATTTTATCGAGTTCCATACTTGCTAAAAGCTCGTAAATAGCTTCAGCGCCAATCATCGCTGTAAACTGATCTTCTCCAAACTCATCAATTGCAAGCATATATTCTTCTTCAGAAAGAAGCTGATGGAGTTTAAGAGATGTCAACCCTGGTTCGGTTACAATATAATTTTCAAAATAAAGAACACGCTCAATATCTTTTAAAGTCAAATCTAAAAGTGTAGAAATACGGCCTGGTAACGATTTAAGAAACCATATATGCGCAACAGGTGCTGCAAGCTCAATGTGCCCCATACGTTCACGACGTACGCGCGAAAGAGTAACTTCCACACCACATTTTTCACAAATAATCCCCTTATATTTCATGCGTTTATATTTACCGCATAGACATTCATAATCTTTAATCGGGCCAAATATACGTGCACAAAAAAGACCATCACGCTCTGGTTTAAAAGTCCGATAATTAATAGTCTCAGGCTTCTTAATCTCACCATACGACCAAGACAAAATTTTCTCAGGACTCGCAATCGAAATACGAATAGAGTCAAATGTTTGCGCTGGCGCTTGAGGATTGAAAAGATTCATGACCTCGTGGTTCATGCTGTTCTCCTTCAAAGATTCTTAGAACCTGTTATAATATCTTATTCATTTTATAACAGATCTTCTTTAAAATACATTTACTTTTAAAAATGATCTGTATGACCCTAAATAAGGTTATTGAGCCTCTTAAAGTAATCAGAGCGCAACCTTTTTCTCGTGCGCTTCTTGGATTTTATTGTTCTGCCGTATCAGATAAAACACGCTGTGCAATAAGTTCACGCGCATCATCAAGCTCTACATTAAGAGCGAGTGAACGCATTTCTTTAACCAACACATTAAAGCTCTCAGGTATACCGGCTTCAAATGTATCATCACCACGTACAATCGCTTCATAGACTTTCGTCCGACCAGCAACATCATCCGATTTTACTGTCAACATCTCCTGCAAAGTATATGCAGCACCATAAGCTTCAAGAGCCCAAACCTCCATTTCACCAAAACGTTGACCACCAAACTGTGCCTTACCTCCCAATGGCTGCTGCGTAACAAGCGAATATGGCCCAATAGAACGTGCATGAATCTTATCATCAACAAGATGATGCAATTTCAACATGTAAATATACCCTACCGTTACTGGACGATCAAAGGGCTCTCCCGTACGACCATCATAAAGCGTAACCTGCCCTGAACTATCTAGACCAGCATCTTCCAGCATCATATTGATATCAGACTCATGAGCTCCATCAAAAACAGGTGTTGCAATTGAAACCCCTCTCTTCATCTGAAGTGCCAATTTGTAAAGACTTTCGTTATCATACTGACGCACAGGTTCGTTATGATTATCATCAGGCATAAGATTTTCAATACGTTGACGTAAAGGAAGTATATCCCCAGTCTCTTGATATAATTCTAACAAATCACCAATCTTTTTGCCCATTCCGGCACATGCCCAACCAAGGTGCGTCTCAAGAATTTGCCCTACATTCATACGACTCGGCACACCAAGAGGATTTAAAACAATATCTGCATGCGTTCCGTCTTCAAGAAATGGCATATCTTCTACGGGTAGAATACGTGAGACAACACCCTTATTCCCATGACGTCCCGCCATCTTATCACCTGGTTGGATTTTGCGCTTCACTGCCACAAAAACCTTTACCATTTTCATGACACCAGGCGGCATTTCATCACCTCTTTGGACCTTTTCAACTTTATCCATAAAGCGACGTTGTAATGCTTCTTTTGATTCATCATATTGCTTGCGCAAAGCTTCAATTTCATTTTGAAACTTTTCATCCTCAACAGCAAATTGCCACCACTGCGAACGTGGATAACGCCCCATTACCGTACTATCAAGCTTTTTACTCTCCGAAAAACCTTTTGGACCTTCTACAGCGACTTTACCAGTTAACATATCGGTAAGACGCGCATAAACATTGCGATCAAGAATCGACTGTTCATCATCACGATCTTTTGCTAAACGCTCAATTTCTTCACGTTCAATAGCCATAGCACGCTCATCTTTTTCCACTCCATGGCGATTAAAAACGCGAACCTCAACAACAGTACCAAACGTTCCAGGAGGCATACGCATAGAAGTATCGCGAACATCTGATGCCTTTTCACCAAAAATTGCACGCAGAAGCTTTTCTTCCGGCGTCATGGGACTTTCACCCTTTGGTGTAATCTTTCCAACCAAAATATCACCTGGCTGAACTTCAGCACCAATATAAATAATGCCAGCTTCGTCAAGATTCCTTAATGCTTCTTCCGCAACGTTTGGAATATCGCGGGTAATTTCCTCTGGACCAAGTTTTGTATCACGTGCCGCTACTTCAAACTCCTCAATATGAATTGAAGTAAACACATCATCTGCAACAATGCGCTCAGATAACAAAATGGAATCTTCGTAGTTATATCCATTCCACGGCATAAAGGCGACAAGAACATTCCGCCCAAGAGCTAAATCACCAAGATCCGTAGATGGACCATCTGCAATGATATCTCCCTTCTCTACCCGATCACCAACATGCACAAGAGGGCGCTGATTAATACAAGTGGACTGATTAGAACGCTGAAACTTTTGTAAGCGGTAAATATCAACACCTGATTTTGAAGGATCTAAATCTTCTGTTGCACGAATAACAATACGGGTAGCATCCACTTGATCAACAATACCACTCCGTTTTGCGCTCACCGCAGCTCCTGAATCGCGGGCAACAACGGATTCCATCCCTGTCCCAACAAATGGCGCTTCAGCGCGCACAAGAGGCACTGCTTGACGTTGCATGTTCGATCCCATAAGCGCACGATTCGCATCATCATTTTCCAAAAACGGAATCAGTGCGGCTGCCACAGAAACCAACTGTTTTGGTGAAACATCCATTAAATCAACATGATCGCGCGGCGCCATTAAAACTTCACCAGCATGACGGCAAACAACAAACTCTTCTATAAAACGACCTTCACTATCTAATGAAGAATTTGCTTGAGCAACATAATGCTTTGCTTCTTCCATCGCTGAAAGATAAATAACTTCTTTGGTGACTTTACCATCAATAATTTTACGATATGGGCTTTCAATAAAACCATATTTGTTAACCCGAGCAAATGTTGCTAAGGAGTTAATGAGACCAATATTCGGGCCTTCTGGTGTTTCAATCGGACAAATACGACCATAATGCGTAGGATGGACGTCACGAACTTCAAACCCCGCACGCTCACGAGTCAATCCCCCTGGACCAAGAGCAGAAAGACGACGCTTATGAGTGATTTCCGACAATGGATTGGTTTGATCCATAAATTGGGACAATTGTGAAGAGCCAAAAAACTCGCGAACAGCTGCAGCAGCAGGTTTTGCATTGATTAAATCCTGCGGCATAACTGTATCAATTTCAACTGATGACATACGTTCTTTTATCGCACGCTCCATACGCAGCAAACCAATGCGATATTGATTCTCCATCAACTCCCCAACGGAACGAACACGACGATTACCGAGATTATCAATATCATCAATTTCACCACGACCATCACGCAATTCAACCAACATCTTAACAACAGCAAGAATATCCTCTTGACGTAAAACGCGAACGGTATCTGGACAATCAAGATCCATACGTAAATTCATCTTAACACGTCCAACGGCTGAAAGATCATAACGCTCTGGATCAAAAAACAATGAATGAAACATTGCTTCCGCTGTATCGATTGTTGGGGGCTCACCTGGACGCATTACTCGATAAATATCAAACAAAGCATCCTGTCGACTTTCATTTTTATCCACTTTTAAAGTATTGCGGATATAGGCGCCAATATTCATGTGATCAATATCAAGAATATCGATTTGATCAGCACTAACATCAAGCAAAACCTTCAATACTTTTTCGTCAATTTCATCCCCCGCTTCAAGGTAAATCTCACCTGTCTCGTAATTGACGATATCTTCAGCAAGATAACACCCTAATAAATCATCTTCACTAACTTTAACAGACTTGAGTCCTTTTTCTGCCAAAGATTTTGCAGTACGAACTGTTAGTTTTTTACCAGCTTCCGCAACAACTTCACCACTATCTGCATCTATAAGGTCAGAAATGAGCTTCATTCCTTTAAAGCGATCAACAGAATAAGGAACACGCCACCCTTCTCCATCACGCTCATAAGTCACTTTATCATAAAACGTCGACAAAATATCTGAGGCATCCATACCTAATGCCATTAACAGACTGGTAACAGGTATCTTGCGCCGCCGATCAATACGCGCATAGATGATATCCTTAGCATCAAACTCAATATCCAGCCAAGAACCACGATATGGAATAACACGAGCAGCAAAAAGAAGCTTGCCCGATGAATGGGATTTTCCCTTATCATGGTCAAAAAAGACACCAGGAGAACGGTGCATCTGAGAAACAATAACACGTTCCGTACCATTAACAATAAAGGTACCATTGGCTGTCATTAAAGGCATATCGCCCATATAAACGCCCTGCTCTTTAATGTCTTTGATATCTTTAGAGCCAGTATCCTCATCAACATCAAAAACAATCAAACGTAATATTACCTTCAATGGAGCTGCATAAGTTAAATCACGTTGACGACATTCTTCAACATCAAATTTTGGTAAATCAAATTCATAACCAACAAACTCAAGCATAGCTGTACCGGAAAAATCGGAAATAGGAAATACCGATTTAAAAACAGCCTGCAAACCTTCATCTGGTCGTCCACCTTTCGGTTCCTCAACCATGAGAAACTGATCATATGACGCTTTTTGAACTTCAATAAGATTCGGCATCTCTGCTACTTCAGGAATCTTACCAAAAAATTTGCGTACCCGCTTACGACCATTGAATTGAGACATCATTGCGTGAGTCTGAGCCATCGTCGCTCCTTGATTCTTACTCTTCAAGGTAGACCAACCTTGAAAGCCTTATATCATTAACCTGCATATGCAGACCAGTTCACTTGACCCCAATAATGAGCATCATTAACTTTCCCCACCAAAACAAGCCTTTCATTGACTTGACTTTATGATAAGGGATGAGTAGCCAAACCCTATACCCACTATTGCGATTAAACCTTTGGCAAAAGGTTTTTTTACTCATTACTTTTTCTCTTTTTAGAGAAAGAAAATCGGCGGATATAAATATCCGCCGATAAAATCAATTTTATTTAAGTTCAACTTTAGCACCAGCAGCTTCAAGTTGAGATTTAATTTTTTCTGCTTCTTCTTTAGAAGCGCCTTCTTTAATAGGCTTAGGTGCTCCTTCAACCAGATCCTTCGCTTCTTTAAGACCAAGTCCAGTAAGAGCACGAACTTCCTTAATAACATTAATCTTTTGCGCGCCACCTTCAACAAGAATAACATCAAATTCTGTTTTTTCTTCAGCAGCTGGAGCAGCACCACCAGCAACAGCTGCGACAGCTACAGGAGCAGCAGCCGAAACACCCCATTTTTCTTCAAGTAACTTAGAAAGCTCAGCAGCTTCCAAAAGAGTTAGATTAGAAAGGTCTTCTACGATCTTCGCTAGATCAGCCATTTTTAAATTCCTTTAATTAAAAGATTTGAACCATTATTAAAACTTATTCAAAAAAACAGAAAAGCATTAATACTCTTCCATCAACGTGAATAAACAGCCTTAAGCCGCCTTATCCTCCTGAGCATATGCGCTAATGACACGTGCAATCTGTCCACCAGGTGCGTTAACAACCTGTGCAATACGGGTCGCAGGAGTAGAAATCATACCCACAAGCTTTGCCCGCAACTCGTTTAATGAAGGCAATGAAGCCAATGACTTCACAGCATCTACAGTTAAACTTGTTGCCCCCATTGAACCGCCAAGGATGACAAATTTGTCATTGCTTTTTGCAAAATCAACAGCAACCTTTGGTGCTGTGATTGGATCCTCTGAATAAGCAATAAGTGTTTGTCCTGTAAACAAACCCATTATCGATTCAGATTCCGTGCCCTGAAGAGCGATTTTAGCAAGACGGTTTTTGGCGACTTTAACGGCACCGCCAGCTTCACCCATTTTTGAACGCAAATCGTTCATCTGTGAAACTGTCAGACCGGAATAATGTGCAACAACAACAGAACCCGACTTTTGAAAAGCCTCGTTAAGCCATGTAACAAATTCGCGTTTTTCCGCTCTATTCACTGTCTCTCTCCATTTAACAGATTTATTTTTAAACAAATCTGTTGGTTACCTTTGATAACATAAAATACTTCATGTCACCGATGAGGATCCTGTCCTCTTTTTCACGCACAGCGTTCAAAGACAACCCTGGCTCAAACCCTTTAAGTCTTTTAACTCTCAGTTTTTTACCCCAGTCTAATGTAGGCTTTTTTTGATTAAGATGCTTAAAACATCACCTACAATCTCGGACAGGATATTCCGGAATTTCTCCCGGTATAACCTAAGCTCTATAAAGCTTAGATGGCTAAATGCCGGAGAAAACCGACATTTAAAATATAATTTTGATCGTTACTTACCTCAAAAAAATATCAATAAGCTTATACTGACTCTGAACGAACCGTTGCTGGATCAACTTTAACACCAACCCCCATCGTTGAAGAAACAGCAACGCGCTTAATATATTCACCTTTTACACCTTGCGGTTTTGCTTTAATAACTGCACTTGCAAAGGCTTTAATATTTTCTACGATTTTTTCAACGCCAAAAGAAGCCTTTCCAATACCAGCATGCACAATACCAGCTTTTTCAACGCGAAACTCGACAGCTCCACCTTTAGAAGCTTTGACAGCACCGGCAACATCAAGTGTTACAGTCCCAACTTTTGGATTTGGCATCAAACTCCGCGGACCAAGAATCTTACCAAGACGACCAACGAGAGGCATCATGTCTGGTGTTGCAATACAACGATCAAAGTCAATCACCCCCCCATTAATGCTGTCAAACAAATCTTCTGAACCAACAATATCAGCCCCAGCTACTTTAGCTTCCTCAGCCTTATCTCCACGAGCAAAAACGGCTACACGAATATTTCGTCCTGTGCCATTGGGCAAATGAGCAACACCTCGAACCATCTGATCAGCATGACGAGGATCAACACCCAAGTTCATTGAAATTTCAATTGTTTCATCAAACTTAGCTACGGCACGCTCCTTAACCATTGAAACAGCATCTTTTAAAGCGTAAAGTTCATTAAAATCAATACCTTTTCGGATGTTTTTTATTCTCTTTGCTACTTTTGCCATAATATTAGCCCACCACTTCTAAGCCCATCGAGCGTGCAGAACCCTCAACCATACGCATTGCTGCCTCAATGTCATTCGCATTAAGATCTTTCATCTTTGATTCCGCAATCGAACGAATTTTATCGCGAGAGATACTCCCTACAGACACTTTCCCAGGCTCTTTTGAACCAGATTTCAGTTGTGCTTCCTTCTTTAAAAAGAACGACACAGGAGGTGTCTTAAGAGAAAACGTGAAAGACTTATCTTGGTAATACGTAATAACAACTGGAATCGGTGCACCCTTTTCCATTTCTTGCGTCGCCGCATTAAACGCCTTACAAAATTCCATGATATTAATACCACGTTGCCCAAGAGCTGGACCAATCGGTGGAGATGGAGTAGCAGCCCCTGCAGGAACCTGCAACTTGAGTTGACCTATACTTTTTTTTGCCATAATAATCTGCCTTCAATTTCACCGGGATACTAACAATTTATCTTGCTTGCTACCCGCTGCAGTCATGTGGTTCGGATCATTAAGCCGACAAAAGCCATAAATCACCTCCCACTCCTACCTTAAAGTAATTAAAACTACTCTAAGTTTAATCAGAGTTTTTCAACCTGACCAAATTCCAAATCAACAGGCGTAGGACGCCCAAAAATGAGCACTTCAACCTTAAGACGAGAGCGCTCTTCTTCAACCTCTTGAACAATTCCATTAAACGAAACAAAGGGACCATCAGCAACGCGAACTTGCTCTCCAACTTCAAACAATACAGAAGACTTCGGAGATTCAACCCCTTCCTGAACTTGTTTGAGAATTTGCTCAACCTCTCGATCAGAAATGGGAACAGGACGTGCATCTGATCCTAAAAAACCTGTCACTTTAGGCGTATTCTTAATAAGATGATAAACCTCATCTGTTAATTCAGCACGAACAAGAACATAACCAGGAAAAAATTTCCGTTCAGTATCAACTTTGCGTCCACGGCGAACTTCTACAACACGCTCCGTTGGAACAAAAATCCTCTCAAATAGATGATCAAGACCTTTTTGCCTTGCCTCCTTATCAATAGCTTCCGCCACTTTCTTTTCAAAATTTGAATATGCCTGAACAATATACCAACGAGCCGCCACAGTCACACTTCCTTACATTCTCAACTAAAAAGATATTTCAGAAGATCAATAACCCGCCAAACACTAAAATGCATAACCTGATCCACAATAAAAAAGAAAGCCGAAGCTAATGCCGTTACTAACAAAACCATAACAGTAGAAATAACTGTCTCGCGACGCGTAGGCCACTTTACTTTGACTGTTTCTGCATAAACCTGCTTCAAAAAGGCAATTGGATTGGTTTTAGATACCATCGTCACACTATACTCTCTCTAGCCCTATTATACTCTCTTTTAGTCCTATAATATTTTATCTAGCCCTATTGTGTTTTATACAACAAAACGAATACGAAAAAATGCAAAAGCCAAATTCCAGACTGATGCAATTTCTCTACTTCTTATTCAATAGCGTTTCACTCACAAAAAAACAAGCCCCAGATAAAAAAAAGCGAAAAAGACAGTAAGATTCACTCGCCTAATATCTAAAATTCTATTCCCCTTTGGCAGGGGCAGCAGGACTTGAACCCGCGACCTGCGGTTTTGGAGACCGCCGCTCTACCAACTGAGCTATACCCCTAACTCACAAAACTAAAACACCTTTGGCAACCTTTCAATAACCATTATTTACTCAATGATCTTAGAAACGATACCGGCACCAACAGTACGACCACCTTCACGAATAGCAAAACGAAGCTTCTCTTCCATTGCTATCGGAACAATCAGTGACACATCCAT
>NZ_JAQISX010000025.1:0-15894 GCF_028618425.1 Bartonella sp. ML70XJBT | reverse complement strand
TGAATTTACGTGTTGTGTCTTAATAAGGGTTGTATCATTAAAATACTAACATATTGAAATATAATGTTTTTAATTTTTTATATCATTTAAAAAAATACTCTAGGGTCTAGAAACAACTGACTAAACTGACAAAAATGACAAAACTCTTTTTACAAAGCCACTCAGATCATTTGCTTTTGGAGAAAAGTTCCTTCATGAGAAGGTCATAAAAAGAGTTTTGCGTGGTTGTTTTAAGACTTCAAAAGAGGTTTTTTATTGTTCTATGCTGCTGTTTTTGACCAAAGGATGCCACTCATAGCGTTTATCCGGACGCCAACCTAATTCATTCCCCTCTATAGGAAATTCACGAATATAGTTACAACGGCATAAGAGCTCTAAAGCTTGCTTAACGGCTTGATTATCTTTTAAAGACCTCCAACACCGTCTATAAATATCTCTTGCCGTAAAAACATCGGGTAAATGATCACAGCGTTCAACAATCAATTTTGCACGCTCTGCTGTTACTGTATCCCCCGCCGCATAAAGACGTCTTGCGTGACTTATCAAATATTTTTCCCAACACAAAGCTCTCTCAAGGGCATCTCTATTGATTTCAAAACGCCCGCCTTCACTCAATTCAAAAATCAACGCAAGGGTTGGTATGGTTTTATCCATTTTCAAAAGATGTGTTTGTAAACTTGCAGAGAAATGCCCCCCTTTGACTGTTCTTTGAAAATTTTCCCACCATTCACGAAACATCTCTTGAGCATCAGCAGAAAAGCGTATGGTCATGGGGTGTTTTGGTGATCCTAAAAGTTTATCATAAAGAGAACGAAAGACCTCTTGATAACTTTCCCATGCCTTTTGATTGGGCGGTCTATCAACCCAGTCACGCTCTTTTCATTCATCGGGAAAGACCAGCATTTGAAACCGTTTCAATAAACCGTCATCGTTTATTCCACGGTGTATGGCTTGAATAATGGGAATAATTCTACCCCTTTAACACGCTCTTTTCCAGCATTAGGAGGCAGAGGCTTTTTGATCGGTTGTAAAACCTGCTCTGTGTTTTCTGATGTCATAAATTCCTCCCTCCAGATAATAAAAAACCCCGGATTTGCGGGGATTTTAGACTGTACATCACGCTCATTTAGACACAATACACCTAAGTACAGCGATATCATTAAATACGATTTGCATCACTTTGTCAACACAAAAATAACACATATTGATAAGTTAGAAGGGAATCAGTTAAACAGCGCTTATGAATAATTAAGGGTTCAAAATGATGAAATCATTATCCATAACACGCATCATAACATTTATAGCTTTCTTTTCTATATCAGCGCTACCTGCATCAGCGTCATTTGGATTTATAGACAAATTGACGCGTATGTTTACAAGTGTAGATACTATAGAGAAGTATAATAAGCTTTACGACAAATACGCGAGTAAAGAATATACTGGCTTTACGCATTTTAATAAGCTAAGCCAAGCACAACAATTTGTATACAGCCGTGACTATCAGAATATATCTCCCAAATTTGATACTGTATTGCATCGTCACATACTCGTTATTTTATGTGGACGCTTTGTGAATTTATTACGGGGTGAGTATAATGAGGAAATGTCATGGGCGATGCTACCCAATGTAATAAGTCGTTTACGTTATGAACATAATTGGAGTGAAAGAGATTTTATGTGGGCATACAATGAATCCAATAACAGCAAAAATCCAATGATTTATTATGCAAAAAAATTTCTCAGTAATCCGACTGGAAGTGGCATTAGCCCCAAAACACAAATGATAGTTGTAGTATCTGACGTGAGCACCGGTGATTATGAAAACACTAAACAAGTCGCTAGATTTTGCAGAGACTTACCAACGATATACAATATGATGAAGCCGTAATAGAGATTATCATTTAACGATTAAAATGCTTTTGAACGCATTAAGAGCGACACGTAGTGAGCTTATAAGATGCGGTAATTCTTGATCTTTTATAACGAGGTACTGTAGCGCAGCGTAAAGATTATACTGTCTATAGAGATGTTGCGCTTCTTTTATTGCCCCTTGCATGGCTTGATAATGACCTCAAAGCCTTGGCTATAAGCACGCTTTGCAAGGGTAAAACCTGCTTTACAACCCGCATCATCTGCTGGTTTCTGATCTGTTTTACAGCCATTGGCTTGTAAAAAGGTTCTATGAATGGCAAAGGAACCAGCCCCCTTAACAAGCGCCACCAACGCGGGCAGTGTCATTCCTAATGGGTGTGGACAGTTGTCGTGAAAGCGTAAATCAGCAGGCAATTCACACGTAATACCCCGCTTGCGTAAATAGGTTTCTGCTAAAGTATCTTTGATCGGTTGACTTTGTTGCCAAATTGCTTTTGCTCTTTCTGCTTTCTGTTTTACTCCTTTGAGATCAGCAGAAAACTGTTTTGAGAAAGAAAGCGTATGATCATAAGCTTTATCAACAAAGGCTTGTTTCCCCAGCAAGCCAATTCTTCTAAGCGCTTGTATGATCTCTCTAAAAGAGCAGCCAGCATAACAAGTGAGTAAAAGACGCCCATCATTTCCATTGGTAATGGATAAGCTAGGCAGCCTATCATCATGAGCGGGACAACGGACACTTCCATAATGCCCATGCCAAACTCCACGTAATGCACAAGTAATTTTTTGAGCTGTTGTATGCAATGCATAAGCATTGCTTGTTGTAGCATTTGTAAAATGCATAAAATACCTTCCTGCCACTTGCATTACAGGACAGATTTTGCTAATTCAGTATTTGTGGATACAGAAATACTTATGTCTGTCCTATAAGGCAAAGGTTTTTCTAGGCGGTGTTGTTGTTATATTGGTTTTTTGTCTTCACTTATTTTGTTATGAAGATATAAGCATACCAACGCGATAAGAGAACAGTACTTTGGTTATTTGTACTGTCTTATCAGCAACAAGCCACCAAATTATTCAAAACTTATGCCAAATAGCGTAATATTTTCGGTAGCAATGAAAATTGTTTAATTCTTAGTCATTGAACCCCCTATTTTCTCTAAAAAATAGAATCAATATCTATTAACACCATTGTTAATAGCAGCTCTCAAAAAACTTTTCTAGTGTAAAAGACATTTTTTGGCTTACAAAAACAACATTTTGTTGTTTTTGCTCATGGTGGTCGATATATTGACTATCCATAAAGAATTAAATAAAATTAAAAATATTTCGTTTATCTGCTTCTAAGTCAATTCCTCCAGAGGACATTACATATCCCACATTATCAAAATTCATTCTAAGTTGGACTTATTTCTTAAACCATAAATCAAACTCTATTGTTTTTTATAATATTATATATTTTACTTTTTAAAAGGGAATGACCTTCATTTATACTAGAGATCTATACCAACAGCTTTGGCTTGCATATTTTCATAGAGCTTTTGCATTATCTTGATATTATCCCGCCGTATATCAATGATAGACTTTTCAACCGCTGTTAAACGCGCTTTGTCGAGATTCTCTAATCGTGTATAATGAGATGCCAATGCTTGTCTTGCTTCATCATAAGGCAAATCACCTTTCCGATTTTTGGATAAACTATAAGCTTCATTGATCACTTTATATTGTGCAGGATTACCAACAAGCACCACATGTTTCTTAATAACATCTATTTCCGTTAATGCTGTTTTAAGACTACTAATCATAGCCTTACTATTGGCATATCTTAGCAAATCATTTTCTACAAGACTACGTTCCGCACCAAGAAGTGATGATAAATCACCGCTTTTTCCAATGTTACGAAGACAACCACACAAATCACTTCGCACACTATGTAGTTTTTTGGTCATCAATGCTTTTTCAAGACTTTTTACATAGTTATTTTCGCGAACAAAAATACGTTCTAACTCCTCAAACTCTTTAGAAATGATAACCTCCTATGATGACATCTTTATCTAACCAATCGGGACCATATTCTTTATCAGCATCTTTAGTAGAAAATCCCATATCACGAATAAATTGTGCTCCATGCCGCTTTTTAAGAAACAAAAGTGTATGTGCTGGAGGTTCAGTCAATGCCAACCATTCCCACGCCGCTTTGTCATCACCAGCACGATCAGCCGCTTCTGACTCAGCAGTATAAATACAGTCTTGATCTAATCCACCTGCTCGTAATTCCTCACGTTCAGCATCAGTCATATAACTTTTGGGTAATTTCTTTTCCATAGGAAATTCCTTTCTGTAATCTGTCTTTTAATTTTAATCTAATGATTGAATCTAATCAATCAAATCCCCACGAATTTTTAAAAAGGTATTTGTTTTTATCTTTGATAAAGATGGATTATCTATTAAATAAAACGATCGTTTTTTCTGATATAAAAAGATATATTTAATTGACATTTTTTTTGAATAAAAATATATTATTTTTAATCTAAAATGACCTTTTTACTGAACATGCCAAAATTTTACGCCTATTTACGTGTTTCTCGTGACGGACAAGATACAGAAAATCAAAAATTTGGATTGTTAGAATATGCTAACAAACATGGCTTTGCACCACTCCATATTGAAGAAGAAATTGCGAACAGAGGAAAGGATTGGCGCAAGCGTAAACTTGGAACATTAATTGAAAAAGCAGAACGAGGAGATGTGTTGTTAACACCCGAATTTTCTCGTATTGCTGGCTCTTCTCTTGCTGTCTTAGAAATTCTCAAAGCCGCGAGTGAACGTGGTTTGATTGTTCATGTGACAAAACAAAACCTCGTCATAGACGGGAGTCTACAAAGTGATATCATCGCAACTGTATTGGGTATGGTAGCGCAAATTGAAAGACATTTAATTCAAGAGCGCACAAAAGAAGCTTTAAATGTTGCACGTCAACGAGGAATAAAACTAGGACGTCCAAAGGGAAATATTGCTACACAATTAAAACTGGACAATCACATTGATGAAATTCAAGCATTTATAAATGTTGGGTTGTCACAAAGCCGTATTGCCAAGACGTTAGGCGTTAGTGTGAATACCTTGCGCTTATTTATTGAACGCAGAAATATCAAGCCTACCAAAATTAAACCACTCATTACCATGCCAAAAGCATTGAAGAATTAAGGTAAACTAAGCTGGTAAAATATCTGTTTGCATATCAGAATATATACCTAATTATACCCTATTGCCATTAACTATACGTACATAATAAATATTTATTATGTACGTATAAAATACGTAATATTTTTTTATAATTAATAAATATGTAATAAATATATATTATTTATTCAGTGTTTATTCACTAAATAAGGAATATCTTAATGCCAGTCATTACTATGTGTTCCACAAAAGGTGGTGTTGGAAAATCAACAATGGCATTAGTGTTAGCTAATGTTTTTGCTAAAGCTGGATCTAAGGTAAAATTAATCGATGCGGACCCAAATCAACCTCTTGTGACATGGATGAAAAGATCTATGGATACAATGCCAAATAACATAGAAGTTTCTGGAAATATTACAGAACAGAATATTGTTTCTTGTATTGATGATGCTGTAGAACGGTTTCCATTTGTTATCGTTGATCTTGAAGGTTCTGCTAAGCTTGCTGCTTCTTTTGCTATAGGAAGAGCTGATTTAGTTTTAGTTCCTATGAGAAAAAAACAACTTGATGGAGACCAAATAGGAAAAATCATTGCTTTGATAACACAGCAGAGTCAATTTTTAAAAAGAGAAATACCTTTTCGTATTGTATTTTCAATGACGAATGCCTTAAACAGTCGAGAATCTCAGTATATAGAGAAAACATTAGAAAAAGCTAATATTCCTATTTTATCTGCTTCGTTAACTGAAAGAGGAGCTTATAGTGCTCTTTTTCAAATAGGGGGCTCTCTCTTTGATTTATCACCTTCTGATGTAAACAATCCACAAGCCGCACAAGAAAATGCAACGGTTTTTGCTAATGCTGTTGTAGAAATATTGGATAGTGAAAATTTATTAAAGGGTAAAGTAGCATGACAAAGAGAGCTGAAATTTCATTGCCGAATTTTGAAAATTTACAACCGTTCACAAAGGCACAAAAAGTAAACGAACAAGAATTAGATAAGATAAGTCAAAAAAATGGTTTTACGACGCGTCATAGCATAGAAAAAACACATATTAGAGGGAGTGGTCGTAGACGGCGTAGCTTAAAAACCGCACGAGTAACACTTGCGCTTGAACCAACAGTAAGAGATAAATTTTGGTCTTTAGCCGATGATCTTAATGAAGATGGTGGTGATTTTCTTAATCGTCTTATTGAAAATTATATAAATAATAATTACACATAAAATAAATAATGATTATTTATTATGTATGTACAAAATACGTAGTAAATATTTAAACTTTTTTTGTAATAAAATTATTATTTATCAAATGGTTAAAGTGTCATATATCATTAAAAAACTTTTTTCTATACAGCAATTAGTAATGTTGAAGCATTTGTTACCGAAGTCATTGCAAAGCTTAAAAAAGCCCAAACAAATTAAACAAAAAGAAACTTATAGAATGAGTACAGAAAGAAAAACATTAGATTTTTCAGAACTTGATGAGTTTAAACCACGACAAGCTAAAACTGCTTTAAATACTGTAGAATGCAAAGAAATAGATAGGGCTGTAACCTTTCCAAGTCGTGAGCAATCAGATGAATCACAAATAAATATCAAAGCTAGTATTGCTATAATTAAGCGTTTTAAATCTATGGCAAAACCAGAGCGCTATCGCCATGGTGATTTTTTAGAGATATTAATGAATGCTTATAAAAAAGGCGATTAGCTATCGCAATGGGCGCTTTTTAAATTCCCAGAGCATAAAATTAAGGTAAGCTATACCAAGTTGATCGCCCTCCTCCATGACGTATCAAAAGACCTTTTTCAACCAATGATGCAAAAGTTGCTTTAAGTGTATTGGGACTTGCACAAAATTCACGCACCATATCACGGGTTGTTACACGCCCATGATTACGCACATAATCCAGAATATGAAGAGCTAATTCAGATAAAGCCAAAAGAGCATTTCTTTCACTCTCTATTTTCATTTCTAATTGGCGTTTTTGTTTTTGTAGAGCACGTAAAAAAAACAGTATCCAAGGTTCCCAATTAGGTGTCTTCGTATAAATTGTCTTTTGCGTTTGATTCAAAGCTAGGTAGTAACTTTCTTTATTATTCTCAATGACGCTTTCAAGTGATGAATATGGTACATAAACATAGCCTTTTTGTAACAAAAGCAAGGTTGTTAAGATACGGCTTAAGCGTCCATTCCCATCTTGGAAAGGGTGAATAGCTAAGAAAGTGACATTAAAAATAGCAATCATAAGTAAAGGATGAAGATTATTTAATTCATTGGTTTTATTAAACCAATCAATAAGTTCTTGCATTCGGTATGGTGTATCAAATGGTGTTGCTGTTTCAAAAACAATACCAACCATTTTACCTTCAGAATTGAATGCTGCTACATCATTACGTAATGTCTTATATTCTCCTCTATGACGTTCATCTTTGTCGCTCTCATATAAAAGATCACGGTGCAGCTGTTTAATATGATTTTCTGTAATAGGTATATCTTTCCAAGACTGAAAGATTATTTCCATAACTTTTGCATAACCAATAACTTCTTGTTCATCGCGGCTCTTAAAACTTTTAATTTCTAAGTTTAATAAAAGCTTTTCAATTTCACGGTCTGTTAATTTGTTTCCTTCAATACGCGTAGAAGATCCAATACTTTCAACAGTTGCAATATGGCGCAGAGCATTCAAACGTTCTGGAGCAAGAGTTCCAAAAGCGCGCCACGCACCTTTGAACTCATCAATCTCAGAAATAAGGGATAATAATTCTTGTGTGATTTTGAGTGTATCTATTTTCATACCGGATTATATACCCGATTATACCGGATTATCAATTATTTTTCTATAGATCTTATGGAAATAAGGACTTTTTACGTATCATGTTCAATATATAGAAAACTTATGTTATTCATAAATTAAGCATATGTTTTATGTGAGCGTTTCTTATATCATGTGTATATTTTATATTGATTATATAGAACACCAACGCGCTTTTTATATTCAGTATTATAAATTTGATATGCCAACGACATCATTGCAATCATAACTTATTCATTAAGAAAGGAGTTTTGTAGACTTTCCGTTTTGCTTTAATAGATCAATTACTAACTTATCAAAGGAAACAAAGGTATCGCCCCCCAGAAAATTACCCTCATAGGATATAATACCATCAGCAAAATCTTCTCCAGCCTCAAAGATAGCAAGCCCTGCTTCAACAGCTGGTCGATTCATGACTACATTACTGGTTACAAGCAAATCTCTTAACATTTCGGCGATATCTTCTTTTGATAATTTTGCCCCGCGACGAAGTATCCAAACAAGTTCACAAAGACAAGGTAAAGAAATAGCTATGAGTGAAGCTTCTCTTAAAATCTTGCTTGCCGCCTCCCCCTGCTTTTTATCGTCTTGTAACACAGCACGAACGAGAACATTTGTATCTACAGCAATCTTCATTTTTCCCCCGCCCAATGAGAAGCAGCAATTTCGTTCATTTCTTCAATAGTCAGTGTTTTTTTTAGTTTTCCAGCAAATCGTCCAATAAAGCTCTCAATAGTGCTTGTAGGTTGCGATGCCTTTATACGAAGTTGACCACTTGGTAACTTATCAACGTCAATCTTCTCACCAGCTTTAACCCCAAGATGCTGTAGTAAATCGCGCTTCAGCGTAATTTGTCCTTTTTCTGTAACAGTTAATGAAGGCATAGAAAAATCCTTTTAATTTACATATAGCTCTTTAGTATATATAAAAGTAATGTAAAAATCAATTACTATTCAAAAGAAAAATTGTACATTTGCTACCTAAATACATATCCAATTTATGTAATACCAACGCGTTTTCATTTTAAATTTTATGAAAATTGATTAAGGTATTTTGTCATATTTAAAGTTTTAAGAACTTCATTCAGTTCCGATTTTAACAAAGAAATTTTTTGATCATTTGGTTTTGTTGGCTCGTTTTTTATCGCTTTTTGCGTGCACAAATCTTTCAGTTTTTCCTCAGAAGCTTCCTTCAGCAGAGCATAGAAAGAACGTTCTAGATAAAGTTCTCCTCGATTTTCTTTAGCAATCATGCCCCGCAGATACCCTCCAGATGATTTAACCAATTCCTTGCAAGATTTTTCAAAGATGATAGCAATAGCCAAAGCAGCTTTTTTAATTCCCATGATTTTTTTAGCTTCTTTAATAGCATGAGAAGAAATCCCCTTCATTTTAGCTAAAAACTCCATAGAACCAATTAAATCTCTTTCAGATTGCAGCCCATATTTCATAAACATAGCAACATTAGGCAATGCTTCAGTTAAAAATTCTGGTTTGATTTGAAGCAATTTATTATTTTTTGAAGGTAAGGCGTTTTCAGTTTTGCTTTTCTCTATTTTTTCATAAGCCTTTTTGTTACAATTACAAATATGTTTAAGGGTTGTATATTCTAGGGGTTGTATATTTTATGTGCATTTCGTCAGCGAAATGCCTGTATTTCGTTTTTTGTGATTTTTGCTTTAAAAATCTCTCTAAAATCCACTGAAAAAGACTTATCGCTTTGTGCAATTTTTCATAAGAAGCTTTAGCCGGACGACCAACAATCTGAATAATTTTTTGCATTCTAGAAAAAAGCAATGATGTAAAAGAGGCTTTGATTTGTCGCACCAACCCCTGAAAACAATGCAAAGCATCTTTTTGTTTGTCCTGAGCCTCTAGGATTTCATCAGTTTTCTGTTTAAGTTCATGGTATCGAGCAACCAGAATACATCAAATCAATACCGCAAGCTGCTATAGTTCCATGATCACGGCTTCGCACTGAATAGCGTTTAAAGTTACCAGAATCCCGCATAACAACAAGCCCGCCATCATAAAGACGTGAAAGCACAATATACTAACGCGTCCTTCACTACGGTAAATTTCATTACCAAGACAGTAATTACTTTTAAAAACGATAGGAACGCCACCTTTTTCAAATGAAGATGTCGAAGCTGTATTCAATAAAGCCAAGAGAAGTTTAGCTTCTGTCTCTCGTATAAAACCAGCCCTCTCTAATTTTTTAGCCAATCCAATTAATTGCCCCCGACTTACAGAACCCATTTCAGCATTTTCTGCTAATTTTCTATATTCTATATGATGCGCACTTAACTTTCTTCCGGAGACTTTATTAACCATAATTATTTTAACCTCTCAGTTAGAGGCAAAAAAAATGTGAAAAATATCCCTTTTCTACAAAATTTCTCTTGCAGAATCCGATAAGTTAAATTAAATTAGGAAATGTGTTATTTAATTTAACTATGCCGTATAGGTATTTTAGAAACCCTTCTGTTGTCGCAGTTGGGTTTTTATTTTTTTGCCATTATATTTCCCTCACTTTGAAATGACTCATAGCGTTGAAAAAAGCATGTCAAGATGACAGACTATCTTAAAAAAAGATTTTCAATATGGTAAAGATTTCAAGCAATTATTTTTTATAACAATACAACCAATTGCAACCTGTCATAATAGCGAAGCGAAATGACGTATAGGGGAAGGGAATACACTCCCGTATAGCGCTGTAGTGAACAACCTATACGCATTAAGTGAGCTTTAAATAAAAACAATTTTCCAAACAGACTAACCATGACGAGAATTGTCCATCAAGCCCTATAGGGCTTTTGGTTCAACTTTAAAGCTATTAAGGCTCATGGTGGAATTGTCTTCATTTTTAAAGAGCACTGAAGAGAACGCTTGGTTAATTATGATCAATGGGGTTATAGGTTCCATGATCTCTTCGCCAATCTTCTGGTTGTTGAAATTGGCTCGACCACAAGCCATTTTTTTCTTTTTGAGCGGTCAATTGTAAATTTTTATAGTCTGCGGGGGATGGAAAGTTATGCTGATCTTTTGTCAAAACCATCAACCCTTCTGCAAGCCCCAAGCGTGCCAGATCAACTCCATCGACAAAACATTGTGCATAATGAACTTGTCGAATGACACGGGCTTGCCGACAGGTAACATTTTTATCGATTGTTTTTGAGACAAGCCACGCCGTGACAAAAGCCCCACAGGGCCACTTAACACCATTGCGGGTAGCAAATTGCCGTGTTTCACAAGTTTCCACACCATAGAGACGGATATCACGGACGATTCTTTTTCTCCACCCCTCATCTGTTGGTGTGATCATTTTAAAGCTCACACCACTTGTGACCTGAATAGCACCTGAATAAACAGGGACATTTTCTTCATAAAATTCTGTTGATAATGATTCTAAAGACAAAGGCATTTCTTGTTTATGATCATGATTGCGTACGGTTAAATCTGGTTCTTGAGACTGTTTTTCCACGACCTTTTTTATGTTTTGCACAACAGGGCTTTGCATAAAATCTTCAGAGTTTTGACGAAAATAAGAAACAGCTGCAAGAATAAAAAAAATAAAAATCAGATATTTAAATGCTGATCGAGAAGTTTTTTTTAAAAATATCATTTTGTATATTATAAATAATTTTGTTTATTTTACTCTAAAAAATAAAATACTATAAATGAAACAGTAGAATTTTTTATTTTATTACGTTATACATTACAGTAAATTAATGTTAAGTAATTTTTAATTTTTAATATGCGGGGAAATTTTCATGAAAAACATGAATAATTCGTTCAATCGTGAACACACCTTACAAAAATCAATTTTATCAAACACCCAAAAGAAATGGCTAACAACAGCATTGATGCTTTTTATTGCTTTCCTTGTACTCAGTGAGCCAGCATTTGCAGAAGGCTTCGGAAAAATTGAAACTGCCCTTCAAAAAATAGTTGACGCTTTAACAGGAAACATTGCTACATCAATTGCCACCATTGCGGTTGCTGGTATTGGACTTGCCTGGATTGCTGGTTATGTTGAAATGCGTAAGGCATTTTTTGTTTGTGTTGGCATTGGCATTGTTATGGGTGCAGCGCAAATCGTATCAATGCTTAAAACTTAATTAACGTGCTCTAGCATTTTCAAAAACCATGAAAGAGCGTGAGAAGTTAACGGAAGATACGTTATTTCTTGCTTGCACGCGCCCTGCAATGATTGCAGGCGTGACGGTGGAAGCTATGGGATTAAATGGGATAGGATCGATGATATTGTTTATTATGGCGGGCAATATTTTTCTTTTAACCATTGGTGTTGCCATCCATTTCATATTCAAAGAAATCCTAAAGCATGACCATAATAAATTTCGTATTCTTCTGACATGGCAAAAGACAACTATTTTTGCCAGAAATTCTAGTCTATGGGGTGGGGGAAGTATTTCTCCATTACGATTAATTCGTAATTATGAGGAATTAAAATGAAAACAGCCGAGCGCAAACGTGAAAAGCAGCCAGAGGCGATCATTCCTTATGTTCGCCATGTTAACAAGCATATTATAGCGCTGGATTCAAGGGCATTGATGAGTATTATTGCCCTTGAAGGCATTAACTTTGAGACAGCAGATATCATTGATCTGAATGTGCTTCACGAACAGCTCAATAATCTGTTTAAGAACATTGCGGATGAACGGATTGCGCTTTATAGCCATATAATCCGAAAGCGTGAAACTGTTTATCCGGATGGGACTTTTAGATCAGCATTTGCCAAGCAATTAGATGATAAATACCGTGAGCGAATGGTTTCACAGGAGCTTTATCGCAATGATCTTTATCTTTCGATTTTGTGGAATCCACACGTTGATAAGACGGATAAATTAGCCGAATTTTTCAAACGTTTAGGCAAAGCCAAACAAGAAAAGACGGAAGTTGATGAAGAATCCGTTCGCAAGCTTGAAGATATTACGACAGATCTTATTCAAAATTTAGAGCGTTATGGCGCAAGAAGATTAAGTCTATATGAGCATGACGGTAGCATTTATTCGCAGCAAAGTGAGTTTATTCACCAACTGGTAGGTGGTCGTCGTGAACGCATACCCCTCACATGGGGGACGATAGCGTCGACTGTTTATTCCGACCGTTTGATTTTTGGGAAAGAGGTCATAGAGATACGCACTGAGGCGGGCCAGCGTTTTGCTGGCATGTTTGGTTGGAAAGAGTATCCAGCCAAAACCAGAATAGGCATGGCGGATGGTTTGCTCACCCTTCCCTTTGAATTTATTTTTACGCAATCTTTTGTTTTTAAGAGCAAAAATGTTGCCAAGCAGATTATGGGTCGCAAACAAAACCAGATGGTCAATGCCGGAGATCGTGCGGGCTCACAAATCATGGAGTTGGATGATGCGCTTGATGATCTTGAATCGAATCGTTTTGTTTTAGGGGAGCATCATTTATCGTTAGCGGTTTTTGCTGATGAGCCACAAGAGTTAGCGGATAATCTTGCCAAAGCGCGTTCTCGTCTCACAGATGGTGGTGCAGTCATTGCGCGGGAGGATTTAGGGTTAGCGGCGGCGTGGTGGGCACAATTGCCTGGTAATTATGCCTATCGCACCCGCTCTGGCGCGATAACCAGCCGCAATTATGCAGCGCTTTCACCTTTTCATTCTTTTCCGGTTGGCAAAATAGATGGCAATGTGTGGGGACCAGCGGTAGCGTTGATGAAGACTTCAGCTGGTTCACCGTTTTATTTTAACTTTCACTTTGGTGATTTAGGCAATACCTTTGTCTGTGGTCCGTCAGGTTCTGGTAAAACGGTTATTGTTAATTTTTTACTAGCGCAACTTCAAAAGCATGATCCGAATATGGTCTTTTTTGATAAGGATCGTGGAGCAGAGCTTTTTGTCAGAGCGGGTGGCGGCACTTATATGCCCTTGAAGAATGGTAGACCGACAGGCATAGCACCGCTAAAAGGCTTAGACTATAACAATCCAGCAGATAGAGTTTTTTTACGCCAATGGATTATAAAGCTTGTTTCGTCTGAAGATCAAAAGATCAGTGAATCAGAAAGACAAGATATCACGGCAGCGGTTGACCAACTTGCTCTATTACCTAAGGAACAACGGACCATATCGGCCTTACAAATGTTTTTTGACACCACGCACAGGGAGGGCATATCGGGTCGTTTAGAAAGATGGTGTAAAGGCAATGCCTTGGGATGGGTTTTTGACAATCCGGATGATGACATAGGGATTGATGCAAAATTTATTGGTTATGATATGACGGATTTTTTAGACAATGACGAAATTCGTCCACCATTAATGATGTATTTATTTCATAGGATTCTGTCTCTGATTGACGGGCGTCGTATTATCATTGTCATTGATGAGTTTTGGAAAGCGCTAGAGGATGATTCCTTTAAAGCCTTTGCGCAAGACAGGCTGAAAACTATCCGTAAACAAAATGGTTTGATGTTATTTGCCACGCAATCACCCAAAGATGCGATTAATTCGACGATAGCTCACACCATTATAGAGCAATGTCCCACTCAGATTTATTTTCCCAATCAAAAGGGCAACCACGCAGATTATGTAGAGGGTTTTAAATTATCCGACAGGGAGTTTAACCTAATACAAGCAGAATTAAGCCGGGAGTCACGGCGTTTTCTCATCAAGCAGGGGCAAAGTTCTGTTGTAGCAGAACTGAATTTACGCGGTTTTGATGATGAAATAGCCATTTTAAGCGGCACCACGAAAAACATTGAACTTCTCGAAACGATTATGGAAGAAGTGGGTGCCTCTCCAGAAAAATGGCTTCCCATTTTCCAAGAAAGGTCAAAACAATGAAAAAACTTTTATGGGCAACAGCCTTCTGTGCAATTTCTTTAGGCTTAAAAACGAATGCCTTCGCCATCGTGGTATTTGATCCCACAGCTGCTGGAAAATTAGCTGAACAAATTCGGCAAGGCACACAACAGCTTGAACAATTAAAAGGTCAACTTGAGCAAATGAAACAACTCTATAGCTCCTTAAATGCCAAGCCTGACATTTCGGCATTGAAGGAAATGTTTAACAAGCAAGGGAGCAATGGCGCTCTACCTTCTGACTTTAACCACTTTCAACAATCGATGGGCAGCGGCGGCGGCGGCGGCGGCGGCGGAAGCAGCAGCAAAAACGCACAAAAATGGCAAGAAGAGCTTAAATATAAAGAGCCCTCAGGGGGTGCAGGATCAAAAGAAGCGGTGGATGCTTTTTACGCAGAGGAAGTCAAAAAAGCCGAACAACGTGTAGTAGGACAAGCCGCCACAGGCCAAGACGTCTACGAAGAAGCCAGTGAAACACAAAAAAAGATTAACAAGCTTCTCGATAAACTTGGGAACACTGAAAAGGCTGGTGAAATTCAAGGCATTCAAGCACAACTAGAAGCAATACAAGCAAAACTGCAAACACAAGTTCTTCAAATGCAAGCCGCCGCGATGATTCAACAAGCAGAAGAAAAAGCGGCCGAAAAACGTGCCTACGAAGAATTTGCAGCGCGCTACGCAGATTATGCAAAAAAACTCCGTGGTCAATAAAGGGTAAAAAAGAGGGGCTTGAACATGAACAAGATCATCATCACAACATTGCTACTTTGCACAGGACTTATGGCTGCTGGCTGTGAAAAAACCTATAGCGTCGCAGAATTAAAAAAAGACAAAAAACTGATGGAAGAAGTACTCGTGAAATGTTTGACATCAGGGGATCTTAAATCGAAAAATTGTAAAAACGCAGAGCAAGCTGAATTTGAAACCCGTAAAAAATGGGGAGGTTTTGGCTCTACAAATGATGAGCAGCAAAAATCTGAAAAACAAGGGGACAATCACTAATCATGAATAAGATCACCATAACAACATTGCTGCTTTGCACTGGGCTCATAGCTGCTGGATGTGAAAAAACCTATAGCGTCGCTGAATTTAAAAAAGATGAAAAATTACGCCTAGAGTGGGATGCTAAATGTGGATTTGCAGGGACTTCAAAAAATTGTGAAAACATGCGGTTAGCAT
>NZ_JAQISX010000024.1:0-19217 GCF_028618425.1 Bartonella sp. ML70XJBT | reverse complement strand
ATCAAACCGGAATATCTTGCACAAATGCAATTCCAAATGGCTTGTACGGGACGTAAATGGTGTGATTTTATCAGTTATGACCCACGTTTTACGAGAGATGCATCTCATTTACGTATGAAAATCAAACGTATCCACCGTGATGACAAACAAATTGAACAAATCAATCAAGCGGTTGAAAGCTTTTTAACTGAAATAGAACAAGAGATCCAAAGAATCTCAACAAAAGCCGCCTAATCGCTTATGGGGGTGCTTTTCTTATGCCTCCTAGCACCCCCACCCTTTCCTAACAATTTTCAATCAATTCGTGATTCACGACACGGGTGAATTGCATCTTAAATGTAAGGAGAAATATATGGCGCCTCGTCCAGCTACCATAACACAACCAGCTATTGCACGCGCGTTAAGAGAAGCTAAAAAGCAAGGGTGTGAACTCATAGAAATAAAGCCTACTGGTGAACTGCTTATCTACCTTAAAGACAATATCCCATTGCCAAATTCAGTGAATAATCATGATAAATCATGGAATTTGTCACCTGATGATTATGATATCATCTTATAGGGTGTCACCATGCCAAAACCACGCCCCCCTCATCTTGTCAAAGAAATCACACGTCATGGTAGAATTATATGGTATGTACGCATTGGTCATGGACCACGTCGTAGAGTACATGGAACCTACGGAACGCAAGAATTTGTTGATAATTACAAAAACGCTCTTGCCGAATTACAAGGCATAATCCCTCCAAAACCTAAAACCGGTAAACTTACTGAAGGTTCATTTGCGTGGCTGCTTAAACAGTATTTTAATAGTGTTAATTGGCATAGCCTCGCTAAAGCTACAAAAAGACAAAAAGAACTCATCCTTATGAAGGTATGCGATAGCATAGGAAACATTCCATACCAAGCAATTGATAAGAAGCATATTATAGCCGGTGTGGAACGGCGTAAAGATACACCAGCAACAGCCAGGAATTTTTTGAAAGCACTCAATGGACTTTTTAATTGGGCGATTGAACAAGGTCTTTTGGAAAGTAATCCAACAGTAGGTGTTAAGAGACCTCCTCTCAAAAACAAAGAAGGCTTTCCTGCTTGGACAGAAGAAGATGTTGAGAAATACTATCAAAAATGGCATCATGGTACGCATGAACGCGTATGGATTGATGTCCTCTTATATACGGGCTTACGTCGTGGTGATGCTGTTCGCATTGGCTGGAAAGACGTTAAAGATAATATCATTCACCTCAAAACAGAGAAAAGCAAATTCCAAACAGATGTTTTTCTGCCTATTTTACCAGAACTAGCCAAAACTTTTGAAGCTGGTCCTATTGGTGATGAAACATTCATCTGTAGTAAAATTAATCAAAAGTTCACAAAAGAAAGTTTTGGCAATACATTTCGAGACGCTTGTAATGCGGCTGGAATTAAAAAATCAGCACACGGTTTGAGAAAATTAGCAGCAACCCGCGCAGCTAACTCTGGTGCAACTGTCTCACAACTCAAGGCAATTTTTGGCTGGACAGAAGACCAAATGGCATCTCTTTATACCAAGAGCGCAGATCGTAAAAGACTAGCTCTTGAAGCTATAAAAAAGCTCCAAAAAAGTTAGGGATAGAAGCAAAAAAACATAATTAAATCAATACTAAATCATTCCCTTACATTAGATATAACTTTTTAATTTCATTTACCTTTTATGTGCACATTCAGGACACACAAAATTTTCACCCTCTTCATAAGTATAAAGACAATCACAACGAGGACACTTGGGATATTGGGTCATAAATTCGCCTTTTTTAAAGAAAAACCATTCATGATGATGGATCATAAAGCAAGAAGGGCTTATTGTCCATTATTTTAGAAAAACATGTTCTTTTGTTTTTCCTCTTGATCTGCCACCTGTATTCACAAATGCGATCATCTTCAACAATCGATGCGTTTATAACATTATATAATATCCCCCGTAGACCATAAGATCTTCCTCTATTGAATTAACCAAAGCCTTTCGCTTGCATGTTATAAAAGGAAAAAACCGTGTCAAATGATTAAGAAAAGACTTTTTAAAAAACGCCCTCAAATGCAAGAGCCAATATTGAAACGGATGATATGACTTTTCTCCTGCATAAAGGTAAAAATGATGGTACTCGATGGATTGTTATCCCCTTCATGAATAGCATATATCAGATGGTTTCTTGTATCTTGAGAAAGGCCCTCTTTAAAACAAACATACGAAAAATAAAACAACGATAATATTCTAGACAATATTCTGTTGGAGGTAAAGGACACCCCTCTATGACTCTTTTAAAAAGTACCTTTTCAAATCCTCCAGAAATCATTGGGCATAAAGGCTTAAATTATGCCAGATTATGATGATCCACCACCTCTATTTTAAGAATCCAACAGTTTGAGAAAGCCAGCCATATATAAACGTAGAAAAAATAAAACAAGCCTGAAAATAGAGGCTCTCTCTTATGATAAGTAAAATCATTCCTCTAAAACTCTCCCCCCCCCTCTAAAACCATAATGTAATCAATCATCATATCTTTACAAAAAACATTCTAATGATCTCATGTGATAATATCAGGGCGGTCTCGTCCCAATTCTTGTTGTATGTTTAACAGTTTTAGGGCGACCTGTTGCAAAGGTTGAAGAACTTTTTGGGAATTTAAATTGTGTCTGCGCGGATCACCTTCATATTGTTCAAAATAAAGCCGTAAAGTCGCACCACACGTCCCTGTTCCCGATAAACGAACCACCAACCGTGCGCCATTCTCGAAAAAAATACGGATCCCTTGCCGCATGCTAACGCTCTGATCAACAGGATCATGATAGGTAAAATCGTCTGCTTTTTTGACCAAAAATCCAGAAATTTCTGTTCCAGCTTGTGGTAAATATTGTCGCAAATGTTCGAGTAAGGCTAAAGCTTTGTCTTCTTCAACTTCTTCATAATCATGACGCAGTGCATAAAAGCGCCCATAGCTCTGCCAATGCTGTTGCACAATTTGTGCAACTGTTTTTCCTGTTAGCGCTAAAAGATTTAACCAAAATAAGACAGCCCATAAACCATCCTTTTCGCGGATATGACAAGAGCCAGTTCCAAAGCTTTCTTCACCACAAAAGGTTACTTTTCCAGCATCCAAAAGCGTTCCAAAAAACTTCCATCCCGTTGGCGTTTCAAAAAAGTTTAATCCGTGTTTTTCAGCAACCAAATCTACAGCAGGTGTTGTTGGCATAGAGCGCGCAACCCCCACAATGCCTTGCCGATACCCTTTAATAAGATCTGCATGTTCTACCATAATTGCCAAAGAATCAGAAGGTGAGACATATTGCTGACGTCCAATAATCAGGTTACGATCACCATCGCCATCAGACGCAGCGCCAAGATCTGGTCCTTGCTCTGACATCAATAAATCATAAAGAGGCTTAGCATAAACCAAATTGGGATCTGGATGACCGCCTCCAAAATCTGGCAAAGGAAGACCATTGACCACCGTCCCTTTAGAAAATCCTAAGCATTTTTCAAAAATTTCATGGGCATAAGGTCCTGTTACCGCATGCATGGCATCAAACCGCAGACTAAGACCTTTAGCGACAGCTTTAGCAATACAGTCAAAATCAAAAATTTCCTGCATCAAAGCTACATAATCGGCAACAGGATCAATAATCTCAATCTGCATATTACCCATAAAAGTCACGCCTTGCCGGTCTAAATCAACATCTGGCGCTTCAAGAATTTTATAAAAAGAAAGACATTGCGATGTTTCAAAAATAGCCTCACATAGAGAATTAGGTGCGGGGCCGCCATTGGAAATATTGTATTTGATCCCACAATCTCCCTCTAAACCACCAGGATTATGGCTTGCAGAAAGAATAATTCCACCATGCGCATGGTATTTACGAATAAGATGCGAAACAGCAGGTGTGGAAAGGATACCGCCCCTCCCCATTTTAATACGAGAAACACCATGCGCCGCCGCCATCTTCAACACAATCTGAAGAAGTGTCCGATTAAAGGTGCGTCCATCTCCCCCAAGAATCAATAGCTTTCCTTCAAGAGGTCCAATATTCTCAAAAAGAGACTGTATAAAATTCTCCACATAATGGGGTTGTTGAAAAACAGACACTTTTTTACGCAAACCAGACGTTCCCGGTTTTTGCCCCTCAAAAGCCGTGGTTAAAACTGTCTTTATGGTCATGTTCATCCCTTCATACTCTTTTCTTTAACTTTAAGATGAAGAGTATTCAAAGTCGACCATTAATTCCACTTGACGGAACAATGAAATATTTGCACACTTGATAAAGATCAAAATTTTTTAAAAAGCCCTTTTATTTGAAACGCTCTTTCCATGTGGTTTTAGATACAAGGGTTGTTTTAAAACACAATTTTCATAAAAAATACAGGAGCATCCTTATGATAAAAAAAACAGTTCCCAATGTTACATTTCATACACGTGTCCGCGATGAATCAGTGAGTGGAGATAATCCTTATCGGTGGCAAGAGGTTAAAAGCGATGCTTACTTTAAAGGAAAGCGCGTTATTCTTTTTTCTCTTCCTGGTGCTTTTACCCCCACCTGCTCAACCTTTCAGCTACCCGATTTTGAAAAACTCTATGATGAATTTAAACAAGCTGGTATTGATGAAATTTATTGCATTTCGGTCAATGATGCTTTTGTCATGAATGCTTGGGGAAAAACACAAAATATCAAAAATGTGAAATTAATTCCCGATGGTTCTGGTGAATTCACACGCAAAATAGGTATGCTGGTTGCAAAAGACAATGTTGGCTTCGGTATGCGATCATGGCGCTATGCTGCTGTGATTAATGATGGTGTGATTGAACAATGGTTCGAAGAAGCAGGTTTTTCAGACAATTGCGCAACCGACCCTTATGAAGTTTCTTCACCACAAAATGTTTTAAAAGCTTTAAAAAGCTAACTTCAACTCAAAATCGTCTATTTAAATTTTACGACACAAATTTCTCTAGAAAAAAAATTTGTGTCGTTTGTATTTTTGAAAACCTATTCATGATAACATTTTGATTGATCATGGTTATTTAAGTGTTATTCAACTTGGGTAAAATCCTAACGTCATATTCTTCCATTTCAAATCTGTTTATCTTAGACCAATGAAAACCATTGGCTTGCACGTCACAAGCAAAGTTAGCGTGTGAATAAAAATTGTACAAGAAAGAACGAAAATGCCTTTTTATGAATCGTCGAGAAATGCCAAGGGGTTGGTCCGCAACATCCTAAGACTGGCAAGTTTGTGATGGTGATGCCGGTTTACTCCTTCATAAGTATAAAGATGGGGCTCAATAAATTTTATATTCTCAATAGATTTTATATTATTGAGGACTTTATCGTTATCGTATTCATGGGTAGTTCCATAAAATTGAAGGGGAAATATTCAAGCTTTCCGCAGCAATTTCTTTTACAAAACCATTACCGTTTTTGGGTTGCTAAAATATCTTGCACTGTTTGCACCAATTGCTCTTCATCCACCATCACTTGCGCAGGACGGCTTTCACGCCATGTTTGATTATCCTTAATTTCATGAGACAAACGCGCCCCTTCAATCAAATCTTTGATCTGTATTTTTCCACTCTCACGTTCTTGTGACCCTTGGATGATCACACAAGGCGCTTTTCGCCGATCAGCATATTTCATCTGCGCTTTAATTCCCGATGCTCCTAAATAAAGTTCCGCACAAATTCCCGCATTTCGCAATTGCATGACCATTTTTTGATAGCGTGCAACAGCTTCTGGCTCTTTATCCATCATCAATACCACAACAGGTCCATGCGTATTTTTTGCTGGCAGTTTTTCAAGATTTTGCAAAGCAGCGATCAAACGTGA
Source organism: Bartonella sp. ML70XJBT (assembly GCF_028618425.1). Taxonomy (NCBI): domain Bacteria; kingdom Pseudomonadati; phylum Pseudomonadota; class Alphaproteobacteria; order Hyphomicrobiales; family Bartonellaceae; genus Bartonella; species Bartonella sp. ML70XJBT. Next base: position 13,367 of record NZ_JAQISX010000024.1, on the reverse strand, counting down.
AACCCCTATTGAAAAGCCTGTTGCCGGAATATTTTCCCCACGAAAACGCGCAACCAGCCCATCATAACGTCCCCCACCCCCAACAGAGCCAAAGACAACTTTTTGCCCATCATCATTGAGAACATCAAAAAGCAATGCCGCCTCAAAAACAGGTCCCGTATAATATTCCAATCCACGGACCACCGAAGGATCAATTTTAATGCGATTATGATACCCATTGGCCGCAAAGATTGCATGCATTTCCTCAAGCTCGCCAACCCCTTCAAGCCCTTGCGCACTTTGACCAACAATTTTTCTGAGAGCATCAAGCGTTTCTTCTGCCGTTTTTGCTTCTATCGTGAGTAAGGAAAGAATACATTCAATCTCTTTATCTTGAAGTTCAGCCCCTTTTGTAAAATCACCACTTTCATCCAAACGTCCTTTTCCTAAAAGCAAACGTATGCCTTCCGGTCCAAATTTATCCAGTTTATCCATTGCTCGCAGAACGGTTAAGCGCCGATCAACCTGCTCATTTCCCGCCAAACCAATCAACTGCAAAACACTTTCCAGAATTTTTCGGTTATTCAAACGAATGGCATAATCATGGCGTGCAATACCTAATTTTTCCAAACTATCGGCTGCCATCATGCAAATTTCCGCATCTGCCGCAACAGTTGGTGTTCCAACAATATCCGCATCAAATTGCATAAATTGCCGAAACCGCCCTGGTCCAGGTTTTTCATTACGAAAAACAAACCCCAATCGATAACTGCGATAGGGTTTTGGTAACGTTTCAAAATTTTCAGCAAAATGACGGGCAAGAGGAGCCGTCAAATCATAGCGTAAAGACATCCATTGTTCATCATCATCTTGGAGCGAAAAAACCCCTGCATTGGGGCGATCTGAATCAGGTAAAAACTTCCCCAACACATCCGTATATTCAAAAATGGGGGTTTCAAGCGCTTCAAAACCGTAAAGTTCATAAACTTCACGAATTTGCGCAATCATGATTTCAGTAGCATACAATTGTGCACTTGTACGATCCGCAAAACCACGGGGTAAACGGGCTTTGGTTTTTTCTTGTTTTAATGACATGTTATTCTCTAGCAACAATATGTGTTCACGGATAACCATTATCTCATAGCAACAAACGCTGCAATGACTTTATCGCCCTCAAAGCTTTTAACAACATGTTAGAGGCCTTCTATCATCTACAGATCGGTAGAACTAATCTTTATCTTTAAAAACCGTTCAAAGGTCAAAGAAAAACAAGCGCATTATTGCCATGAGACGTTTCTAGACACTTTCATAAATCTTTATGAAAAGAAGTCGTCTCTATTCATATAAACCCAGCCAAATGAAAGGTGTTAGAAAAAACACCAGATGTTTTACAAATGATTTTTTTTAAAAGTCAGGGTGCATGAAAAATCCGCATCTTTTAAGATAAGAAGGAAATAGAGAGAAGATAGCGCCATACATCATGTAAAACGTTTTTAATTCTGATCAGAAACCAATTTTAAAATGGCTTTTTGTTTGACAGAGGTCAAGACTCTAAAACTTTTTAAAAGCAAATATTCCTCTCTGTTTGAGGCGATTTCATCATAAGGGTATGAAGCATTTTCGTTTGTAGTGATATCAGTGTAAAAAAGGAAACCGGAACATTCAAAATATCGGAAATTTCCTTTAGGCGTCCTGCGCTCACACGATTTAAGCCTTTTTCATATTTCTGGATTCGTTGGAAGCTCACACCTAAAGTGTCTCCTAATGTTTTTTTTAAGAATCCCCAACATTTTTCGCTTCAAGCGAATTTTTTGCCGACAAAAAGATCAATATTAAGGTTCTGAGTTTGCATTCGCCCCCCACCTAGTGCGAGCGCCCTCGCATGAGTATTCCAGGAGTTTGAAAGTACTGAAACCTAATCAGCTTTTTTTCTTTTAGTGCGAAAATGCACCTAGACAGTGCAAAAACTCCCAGAACTCCGGGATACCCACAATAGTGAGGTTATTTTTACGCTAGGGATTTAGGGTTTTCAAGGCCCACTTGGTCGCCACGTATGCGACCAAAATCATCTTTTAATGTGTAAAGTAATTTCAAGATTTTTGCAATAAAAATAGTTTTTCAGGAGATCGCAGATTTTATTTTTAATGAGAAATTATCGGCGTCTTAAATTCTTTAACATGCACGCATCAAAATCATACCATCATCGACCCGCATTTCACGAAAGGATTCTCACCCTTGTTTCTCAAACCCACCCCCTTAGATAGGCTCCTTAAACAATACAAAACAACTTTTATTTTATCCTTCACACGAGCTCCAGCTGAATAATTATTCTACTATCCCACAAAAACATCGTCATTGAGAGGATAGCCCCCCATATGCAATCAGAAAGTGAAATCTTTTTATAAGGAAGATTGGTTAGGAAGAGCCTTCTCCCTTAGAGAAAGAGTCCAAAAATTAAGAGAGAAGTGTGTTTTTAGATTGTTCAGCAAAGTTATGAATAACATTTTTTAAATCAGCACTCTTTCGACCAGCCTCTGTAATTGACCTTGAAATTGAAGGAATAATATTCTGCCACAGCCTTTGAGGAAACTGCTGGGTTAATTGTGTTATTGTGCCCCCTTGAGCTCCAATGCCCGGAACAAGAAACAAGCTATTTTCTAGCTGCTCAATTGTCTCTTTTGCGTCACAGCCTAATGTTGCGCCAATCACGGCTCCGATAGGACCAATATGGCGATATTGATTTGAAGATTGACTATTATAGTCAACAATATGCTGCGCCAAATGAACAGAAACCGTTTGATCCCCAATGCGAGCATTTCGAATTTGCTTTCCCTCAGGATTAGACGATTGAACAACCATAAAAACCGCTGTTTTTGTTTCTTCTGCAATCTTTATCAAAGGAATAAGGGAATCAAACCCTAAAAAAGGGTTGACTGTTATAGCATCGGCTTTGAAAGGACTATCGGCACCAAGCCAAGCTTTACCGTAAGCTTCAGCGGTAGAGCCAATATCCCCTCTTTTTGTATCAACGAGAACCAACAAACCTTGTTTTTGTGCATTTTCAATGAGTTCTTTCAAAATTTGAAGTCCTTCCACCCCATATAACTCAAAAAATGCAGCTTGCGGCTTGATGATCCCCACCTTTCCTACAACCGCTGTTAAGAGGATATCACAAAAATCTTTTAAGCCTTTATAATCGCAGCTCAAATTCCATGCTTGTAAAACTTTATGACTCGGGTCAAATCCAACACAAAGGGGGCCATATTTTTCACTATTTTTAAAAAAAGCTGAACAAAACATTTGATATCCTACTACGTCCTCTCTTTAAACTTTTTGATACAATCAAAAAGAAAAGCATTTGTCAAAAGAATACAATCCTACCCCTCCTTAAGAAAGCACTCTCATATAGAACTCTCATAGACAAAATCTGCTCTTAACTTATAAAAGATATTCCCATTCACAAAGCCTATCGGATGTTTATCAATTAAGACATTATCATGAAATGAAAAATTTAAACTTTATCACAGAATACAAACAAAAAAACACGCCATATTATTTCGTTCGATAGTCTCCGTAAAGCTTTCCATATTATCTTTTTCACACTTCTTTTTTACACTCAACTAAAGTGCTCGATCATGCGTTTAAACAAAAATTAAAAAAGTTTCACCATGATGTTTTCAATCTTAACTTTAGTTTTCTCCAATTCACCTTTAGCAGCCTAATTATCCATGATGGGCAATAAACTTTGGAACATAATTGGCTAAAAGACATTATATCTCCAGCATATTCAAGGAGATAAAACATGGAAACCCGCATTCCTGAAAAAACACCTTTCGATACGAATTTTCTAGAAGAAACATCTCTAGACAAAAAATATTCATTTTTTCATACCCCTATTTCATGGTCCGCCATTTTTGCTGGACTGGTTACAGCTCTTGCCGTTTCAATATGCCTTTCTTTCCTCATAGCCGCTCTAGGCTTAAGCCAAATGGACTTTACCTCGTCCTCCCCTTTTAGAGGTTCTCTCCTTTCAATGGGTATTGGCTCTCTCATCGTTATGGTGATAAGCCTTGCAAGTGGAGGCTTTGTTGCTGGGCGTTTTGCTGAAATCTCTGGGGCTCTTCATGGTTTCTTAACTTGGGCTCTCATAACATTGCTAATGACCCTCCAAGCCATCCACGTGGTTTCGAGTACAGCAAACTTAAGCGCTAAAGCAGTTGGGAAAAGCGCTTCTATGATAGAACAAACCGTCGATAACCTCCCCTCTCTTCTTGCAAAATTAAACAACGAAAATTTTGAAAAGTTTTTTGCAGAAAACCGTGATAATGGGATTAATTTTGATAAATTGGGCAATGAATTGCGTACGCTTCTCAAAAAAAGCGATATTCCGGCTCTCAATCTTGATCGCTTGAAACAAACTTATCAGGCTGCACTCAACGATATTGGTTCTGCAATCACCGCTTTCAAAAATGATCCTTCGCATTATCGCACAACTCTGAAAAATCTAGGGAATAGCCTTTCTGATCGCCTAGAAACACTGACAGAAAAAGTTAATCAAAGCGATATCATCAAAGCCCTGATGAACAATGGCATGTCGCGTACAGAGGCACAAACGACAGCCACCCGCGCCGTTCAACTCTATCAAGGGGCAGAAGAAAAAACAGAACAAACCCTCAAGGCACTAGAAAAACAAACCGATACCTTGTCTCAAAAGCTTGATGCCCGGGCCAAAGATGCACTTCACATAGCTGATAAAGCCACGACAAAAGCATCACACATGGGATGGTGGGGCTTTTTAGGGAGTCTGATAGGCGCCATTATTTCCAGTGTTTGTGGTTATTATGGTTACAGAAGCCGTAAGGATATTTTCAAACTTTAAAACTTATACCTCTAAACAAACACTTTAAAAAAAGCTGTACACTCTGTACAGCTTTTTCTTGCAAGACTTAATCATAACAATAAGTATTCCCTTGGCGAAATCTTCTTGATTTTTTTTTATTCTTTTTAACGCAGCCAGAATTTTTAAAATTTAAATACAGCTTTTATAAAAGTGAACAACACGACAAAGCCCCCAGCACAACCTTCATTGAAAAAACTCTACTCTTGTCGGTTTTAGAATAAGACAGCTATAGATATTATACGTATACGTTTTTTTTAAATTTCATAAGCCCCGAAATCCACGATATAATATGATGATAACCTCATTTATTTTAATGATTACTGAGAACTTCCTCTCCTAGTATTGCATTGCTCAAAGTGCATAAATATCACGTATCCTTGTCAAAAATCAAAAGACTACCACTAAAAGGCTTCTGCGATACATTTTTGCTCTCAACAAATATTTTTCTATACGACTACCCATTTACCAGCACTTCAATTTGATACGTGTCCAATTTCTCTTACCAGCATTGAATAAACATCAAATCCAAGCCGTTAAGTTTAGAAAACACACCCATGTTAATGACTAAAGTGAGTGGTAAAAATCCTCATGTATATCTTATGGTAACTTAACGGATCAACGATCCTTTATAATCTTTACAAAGCAATTTATTTATTTTATAAGTTCATGTGATGAGATGATTAATCATTTATTTTTTATAAATCAGGATCTTGTAATCATTAATTGCTATATAATGTGGGGATAGGGGGGGAAGAGTGAGTTTACAAAAAATAGATGTCAATGATCATTTTTCGTTTTCTATAAGGGGACAATCGGAGAATTGCTCGCGTTTAATCGCGATGAAGCAGCATGTTATGATTGGCGTAAGCCCATTTAACTCAAGATTTTCAGAAAAATATATTACTGAGCTCATATATTGGTGTGCAAAAAAATTCGATAGCATTGACATATTGCTCCCCGATATAGAATCAGCGATGCTTCTTATATTAGCATCTGGAGCAACTAAAATTAAAGCAGAGAGAAAAACAAAAAAGGAACTCAATCGTATAAGACGTATATTATACAATATTCAAAGTTATTATACAATATTCAAAGTTTTAATAATTTAGAAAAATTATTTCACGTTCTTGACTTCTCTCAATATAAGCAAAGTGAAAATTACAAAATACTAAAATCAAAAGCTATAGATCTGTACAAAAAAAAACGGAAAATTTAGTTCGTTATGCACTAAAATGTCAATCCAAGCGGTTGGACATCAGGCAAAAAGTGTGGGATTGTCAACTGAAGAAATAAACCGTTTGGAAACAACAGATATTTCTATTGAATATATTTTTGATGAAATACCGTTCTACATAAACACTCCATCTCTCCTTAACATAGAAAGCTCAATTTTAGTCTACCATCGTGAATGGCCAGTAGGAGAATTGTTGCTCAGAGGCGAGCCTCCTCTCTATGTTGATAAACAACAAGGCCACGGAATTGTTTCGATATGTACATAAATTTATGATAAAGAGTTAATTTATGATTAAAAAAACAAGGGGGGAGTATAATGCGCCACATTATTCAATTCAACATTATGGATAAAAGTTTCCAAAACAATCCATATAAAACATACCAAGCTATCCATTCTTCTAATTCTGTTCTTTGGGATGAAAATCTTAAAGCTTATTTTTTTGGCAGATATGAAGATGTCAACGCGATTTTGAAGGATGTCCGTTTTACAACAGCCCCCTTAGCCGTGCGAGCGGAGCCAGTCATGGGTGATCGTGTTTTGGCACAAATGGAAGGAGATGAGCATCATAAAAAGCGACACGCTGTCTTGTCAAAACTTACCGGAAAAATGTTTCGCACACGCTATGCTCCCCTTATTGAAGAAACAATAGACCGGCTTCTCATGCCCTATCTTGCAAAGGGGCGAATAAATATTATGAATGAATTCGGAAAAGATTATAGTGTGCTTGTTACATTAATGGTCTTAGGTCTACCGATAGATCGCTACAAGGATATATCGATATGGCACAAGGGTATCGCATCTTTTGTTACCAGCCTTAACCAATCAGATGAGGAAAAAGAATTCAGCTTATCATGTAGTAAAAATATCATTTCTTATCTCACACCGCTGATAGAAGAATGGGATAAAAATTCATCAGAAGATTTAATCTCTGTTTTATGCCAGAAAACAGATGATGGCAATAATATGACAACTTCTGAAATAGTTGCTCTCGTCCTTAACATGTTATTGGCTGCCATAGAACCTGCTGATAAAACATTAGCTTATCTTTTTTATCACTTGCTCACAAACCCGAATGAATTAGAAAAAATCCAAAACGATAGAACAGTTCTTGGCGATGCTATAACAGAAACATTACGCCTCACTTCTCCTGTTCAACTTATACCTCGCCAGACCAATCAAGCAATGGAGTTTGCAGGGATCTCATTGCCAGCTAACTCTCTCATTTTTTGCATGATTGGAGCAGCAAACCGCGATCCTAATGTTTTTATGGAGCCCAATAATTTTATCCCAAAACGCAAACGGATCCGTAAAACTGAACCAGATCTTATAAAGACCGCAAACCATTTAGCTTTTGGAGCAGGCATACATATTTGTGTAGGTTCTGCTTTTGCTCTTATGCAAATAGAGCTGACAGCGAATAGACTCCTCGATAAACTCCTTAAGATTAGTTTAATCGATGGCTTTCTTTTGGAAGAGGAAGGATTGTATACAAGAGGGCCATCAGCACTCCCAATCACATTCACCCCGATATCACAATCCTCACAAACAGGTATTCATTCTCAAGGCCTATGATTTATGGGAAACAAGCAATATAAATAATATCTAGCAAGGGGCATAATAATGCAGAAGAAAGATTCCTATAGCAAATCAGAAAAGTATGTCATCTATACTGTCATTATCTCCAGTATACTTCCCTTGCTGGATGGAAGCATTGTTAATGTCATCCTTCCTGACCTTGCGCGTTATTTTTCAACAAAGAACGATAATATACAATGGGTTGTAACCTCCTATTTTCTTGCCACTGTTCCTGGACTGTTGATTGCAGCTTTTGTACAGGGGAGAATAGGGATTAAAAAGACTTGGCTTCTTGCAAACTGCATTTTTATGCTTGGATCATTGGGGGTAGGATTAAGCTATGATTTTCAAACCATTATATCAGCCCGTATCGTTCAAGGTTTTGGAACAGGCCTTTTGTTGCCCCTAACCCAAACCATTATTGCCTTACAATTTGGACAAGAACGGGTGCGCCAAGCTATGGGCTCCGTAGCCGTACCAACGGTTTTTGCTCCTGCCTTTGGTCCACTGGTGGGTGCCTCAATTGCTCAGTATGTATCTTGGCGTTTGTTATTTTTTATCAATATTCCCCTTATTTTCTTAGCTGTCGCCATTGGCGTAAAACATTTAAAAACCAACGAAACAGCAAAAACAAAATTTAACTTACTTGCATTTTTAGCATTTTCCATATCCCTTATTTCATTTTTTTACCTCACAGAAGCCGCAAATAGAAACAACAACTCCGTATATATCCTAGCACTTATAGCAGTGATCTCTCTGATATTATTCATTATTTTTAATCAGAACGCAAAAAACAAACTCATCGTCTTTAGCGGATTTAAAAATGCGCGCTACACATTGCTTATGATCATGGGGCTTATTGCTTCATTTCTCTTTTACAGCTTCCTCGTTTATTTCCCATTAGCCACCACTATAGAAGAAAGCCATAAAAATAGCCTCCTTATCATCGGTGCAGTCCTTGCGCTGCAAGGGGTAGGCGCATGGATTGGAAGAAAATTTATTTACCAGCAATGGAAAGAAAAAACGCCCTTTTTCATGATCGGCATTGGTTTGGTGATATCAAGCTTTGGGTTATTATGCTTTGGCTATCACATAAGCTTAGATGGGCTTGGTTTCTTACTAAGAGGCGTAGGACTTGGCATTACCACCATTGTATGCCTATCCGCGCCCATCCAATATGTCAATCGTTTATACGTCAAAGATACAGCCGTTATCACCCGCATATTACAGCAAATAGGCGGTGCCTTAGGGGGTATATTCGCTGGTTTTTTGATCCATTCACTGACAGAAGAATACTTGTCCTTAAATCAAACATATATCGTATTCTTCATATTCTCTATCGCTGCATTTTTACTGTTTTGCCTCGCACTCTCCTTATCACCTAAAGAGAAGAACTCAGATTTGTGATATATTTGTTTGAAAAACGCATAACATTTGCAATGCTCTATAAGAGATCATATAATATTTGCACTGTTAGAGACCATCAACGACCTTGCCTCAGCCTTTATCATTTTTATGAAAGAACACTAAATCGATAAGCTCCTTAAGCTCTAAAATTGATCACCTCCAGTAACGTACGGTGTTTGTAATTTTATGATACCTCTGTGCTTTTAAATCCCTCTAAAAACCTCTTAAAATATGGGATTTTCTGATCAGACCTTTGCAAAGATCCACGAAATTAAGCACGCGTTTCAATGCGGAATAGTTCCATAAATGCGCTAACAGACGCCCTACCGCACCAGCATAGAATATAGAACCCGCCCCCGCGCACGCCCCTATAAATGCTAATCATCTTTTACCACACACCGCGATGTGAAAAATCGCACTGTATTACAAACTTGATAATGTTATTCTCCCCTTTTCAAAGTCATTGAATCACTATGCTTTCATAACAGCAATAGGTCCAAATGAAACTGAAGCGACAAAAACAGCTGGTAAAGCAGCATCTTCTCTCCATCTCATTGTTAACTGTTATAAGAAATCTCCCCCACTTTAATAAAAAAGCCCTCTCTCATTGAGAGGGAAATTTTAAAAACATTGAAAATCATGATGCACGATGACAGACAGCAAACCATCTCTAAAAAGGCTGTTTTTTTACTTTTACAGTGTGCTCTGAGATTTCTCTAACATTTTCCTGCCTTTAGATTTTCCTTATAAAATTTACGGACAAAAGAAGCTTTTCAGAACTCTTTTACACATAACTTCATTGCTTCAAGCTCCCTTACAGACACGATAAACGCGTATATTTCCATCTACCAAGTATGCGAGCTTCACAGCGGATATAATGAAAACAGTCTTTTTATAGAAAACCGTAAGCTTTAACGGAATAAACGAGATTTTAAACTAGCCTCCCGCATTACTCATTACTCTATACCGGTTATGCAAATAAAGAGCCCCATCTACTTTTTCTGACAAGCAAAGAACACACACAACATTTAGTAACATGCCATTATTGAAATTCTTGTCACAAGACCTTCCGTTCAGGGATTATGCGCATTGCCTGCTTCCTTCTCTCTAATAAATAATCTGCCAATAAAGAATGCTACTGCAGTTACGATAATACAAAATTATACTTCTGTTCTCATTCTATATTTTTCGAATTATCACACACTATTCCCCCTTCACTGTTATAACAATGAAAGGAGAAAAAAATTAAAACACAATATGGCATTTATCTTTCACAAATCTTATATAAGCCACAAAATTGTTGCGCGACCTTCTATACAAGGTCAGACAATAAAATTATATTCTAAAAACCACTCCACACACCACTTTTTGATATTATAAAGCCATAAAATGCAATTATCACCTCCGCAAAAAATCTCTCAGAAAAACAAAATTCCTCCTGTAATCATTGGACTACTTCCTCCAATGTTTGCGCACCATTATACGTGTAAGGAGTTAAATAACTTGTTTATTGCATCATTTGCTCCTTCTGAGATTCCAGAAGGTACAAAATCCGAAAAAGTTAAAGCATGGCTACGTGCAATCAATGTGGAATGCGAAGAACCGCTTGAAGTCCTTGGTAACTTTCTTGGGGATTTTTAGAAAAAGAATATTATGACCCAGACCCAAGCGGATTAAATCCATCATTATATGAAAAAATTTTACAGTTACAAAAAGATAAACGTACAGTTTTAGGAAAGTTAAAGGAATATGACTTGGAATATCAGCGTGGAGGATATATTATCAAGAAGGAGTTGACCTCCACACAAGAATTGCAAAAAGCTGGTCTCCTCTCTACAGAAGAGCTACAAAAACGTATTACAGAGAAAGGCCTTTCAGCAGTAGAAATCGAAGTAAAAAGAGCATTAGAAAATATAGAAAAAGATCCAAGGGAGGCGGTTCTATTTGCAGCAAATCTGTTGGAAGCCTCTTGCAAAGCTTATCTCGACCACCATTCTATCTCATATAAAGAAAACGCCCGTAATAATCTGCCTGCTTTATGGGAAGAAGTCGTTAAGAAAGCTAAGATCCATCCCGAAGATATGAAGCAAGAAAACTTAAAAAATCAAGATCTAGATGAAAATGACTTAAAAATGATCGCATCCGGTCTGTATCAAATTGTGCGCGGTACTATAAAGTTAAGAAACAAGAAAGGTGCAGCGCACGGCCGCTCAAAAAAGGATTTTGAACTAATCAATCTCAAGCCTCGCCATGCGCGTTTAACTTTTAATGCCGCCCATTCCCTCTCAATTTATATCTTAGAGCTCATGGATCAGCCATAATAAAAAACCATATCACGACTACCAGCATTTTCTTGTGCCATTTTTAATGCCTAAAAAGCATTAAAGGGGGCTGCTTCTACCCTACAAAACCAAATATTTCTATAGCATGACAGAATGAGTAATCACACCACCCTATAGTTCTCCTCTTCCCCGCGTTTCTAGGCTCCGCTTCTAAAGTCAGTGGCAATTTCTGTAAATGCAAAAGGCGCCCTTAAGGATGGCGAATGAGGATGGTGCAAAAGTATTGCCTTGATTATTTTTTTAAGAACAAACTAGCTGATGTACTATTTTTGGAAAGCTCTCGTGCAGAAATATTATGATGGAGAAGCTAGTCATTATGATAAAAACACAAGTCTTAACTCCGTAAAGAGAGAAAATCTGAGCTTAGATTTAATTCCTACAAAGCCTTTATGCGCGTAAATTACATACCTATACGTTCTTCCTCTACCCTACTTAATTTTATAATAAGACAGCTCCGTATAAAAAACAGCACTATTCTTACATACCATAGCCATTTTCTCTTTACAGGCTTTCTGCTATCAACATAACGCTTTACCCTCTTAAAACACTGTTTGCAAAAGGTTTGCATCATTACAATGATCATAGGCATAGGCTTGCTACCCCAAAAAGCTTGCTAGGTAAAAATCCGCCTTAGTATTTAGTGGTATAGATAGTTTGGAGTTCAATGAATTGTTTGCAGTTTTTTTGTTACAAAAAGTTGGCAGATTGTTTTGAGGATAAAGATATACAGACTACACATAGAACAAAGGGAAGGATGATATAAAGTCCAAGAAAATCTGAGTTTAGATTTAATCCCTTCAAAGCCTTTATGCGCGTAAATTACATACCTATACGTTCTTCCCCTACTCTACTTAATTTTATAATAAGACAGCTCCTTATAAAAAACAGCACTATTGTTACATACCATAGCCATTTTCTCTTTACAGGCTTTCTGCTATCAACATAACACTTTACCCTCTTAAAACACTGTTTGCAAAAGGTTTGCATCATCACAATGATCATAGGCATAGGCTTGCTACCCCAAAAAGCTTGCTAGGTAAAAATCCGCCTTAGTATTTAGTGGTATAGATAGTTTGGAGTTCAATGAATTGTTTGCAGTTTTTTTGTTACAAAAAGTTAGCGGATTGTTTTGAGGATGAAGATATACAGGCTACACATAGGACAAAGGGAGAGATGACATAAGAGCCAAGATAATCTGAGTTTAGATTTAGTCCTTGAGCACTCTTTAAGTGCGTGGACTTACGTACCTTAATGGCTTTTACCTCCCCCCTTGCTTCCGAAGGTGCATGATGATTAGTAGGCATGCCCCTAGTTCTTATTTGGGTTTTGTACGCGAGAAGAGTTTCGAGTGATGAACATTGCATTCCGATGCGTTTAGACGCTACACCTGTTTTTTTCTTCTTTTATTTTCAGAGATTGATGATATTTTTTGTTTTGCAGTACTAAGAAGAGCTTTTAGATTTATCGTTTTAGAGAGAAGAAAGCATTCTCTGCCTGCCTCTGCCTACCACTGCTTCATTAGTGGCATACCCCTTACTAGTTCTATTGGGTTCTTTTATGGGATGAGAAGACATCCGATCCAGCTCCAAAGCCGCTCCTAGGTCTTGGTGCGTTTAAGGGCCACTAGTTTTTTTACTGTTTTGATAGAGGTTCTATGAGAAAAGTGTAGCAGGAAGGGGAACTTATGTAGGTAAATTACTGACTTTTCCTAGTAGAGGGAAAAGTTTGAATAAAGAGTTATTCTATAACATTTTGCATTACGTGCATTTTTATATTTTCACGTGCCATCATGTTTGCAGTGTTGTGTTCAGAGATAATGTAATGTTTATGGAAATATTTGTATGGGAACTTTGGTTGCGGGGGCAGGATTTGAACCTGCGGCCTTCAGGTTATGAGCCTGACGAGCTACCGGGCTGCTCCACCCCGCGAT
>NZ_JAQISX010000023.1:0-19222 GCF_028618425.1 Bartonella sp. ML70XJBT | reverse complement strand
TCTCAAGAAACCTTGCTGTCGCCTTTTCTTTAATATAAACGCCTTTTTTAACACGCTTTGGTTGGGCTGATGAGAGGTCGGCAACTTGCTTCTCCGTAAAGCGCTCGACTTGCTTTGCTGCGGTGTTAACAGCATTCCGTAAAGCCCAATTAAGGCGTGGTGCTTGAAGATTGGTAAAGGTATCTTTTACCTGTTGAAGATACCATTCTTGATGGATGATTAATTTCAATTTTTAAGCTTTTTAGCAGGAGGTGTTGATGATTTGGAAACTTTAGATGTTTCGCTCTGTTGGAGTGAAGCTTCTTCTGCACTTGGTTCAGAGGATACTTGTACCACTTCTTTTTCTATTGGCTTAATTGGTTCAATTGTCTTTTCAGATTTTGTTGTTGTTTTACTTTCCACAAAAGGTTTTGCGGCATTGGCGCGTTTGAGGCGCGCGTAGACTTGATTGGAAACTTCAACAAATGGATTACTTGAAGTTGATGGTTCAAAACGAATAGTGCTTTTGTTATCGCCAAGAACACACATTGGCTTAGTGATGACAGCTTTCATCATTGCTCCTTTTGAGGCAATTAATTAATGACATCATTGGTCATTTAATGGCTTTTGATGTGTGCAAAATAGATAAGCCAATTTTATCAATAAAAACAGTATGTTAAACCATTTTTAAAGCTTAATATTTTATCAAATTTTAGGGGATATTTTTGAATTTTAGACACAATACAACTAGTGCAATTGCCATCATTAAATACGATTTTTCACGTATTGTCAATAGAAGAAATCTATATTTTGTATTTTTTTATTTTTTGATCAAAACTTAGTATTTTAAAAGCCAATCTTTAATTTTATACAATTAACAACATTTATGTTGTATTGAAACATTTTAGATGTTATATTATTATAATGAATAGTCAAGAATTGAAAAGATATCTTATAAAGCATGGTTGCAGTTTTACTTCAGGGAAAGGTGGACATTTGCTTGTAAAGCGCGGTTCTAAAAAAACGGTTTTGCCAATGCATGGTGCGCGGAAAGAATTAGGAACAGGATTAGTTCAAAAGATTCTTAAAGATCTTGACCTAAAATAAGCCTGAATATGGAGGCGTAAATGAAATATGCAATCAAATTTATCAAAGATGACAATGATACTCTTCTAGTCGTCTCTAAAGACTTTCAGGAATTTATTACCTATGGTAACGATGAAAAAGAGGCTTTGGAACAGGCTAAAAATGCACTTTTAACAGTCATTATGGGGCGTTTTCAAGATCGTGAACCTATTCCCTTTGGACATCGTGATATTGCCTATCCTTTTGTTGAAGTATCTTCATTGGTGACTTTAAAAATTGCAATACATAACGCCATGGTTGAAAAAAACTTACGCAAAGCTGATCTCGTGCGTCTTTTAAAACTTCATCCAATACAAATTGACCGATTGTTGGATTTAAACCACGCAACAAAATTAGATGCTTTAGAATCCACTCTCATTGCTCTTGGAAAAGAGATCACTATCAATGTTCAAAATGCTGCTTAAAATTTAGCGATTTTGTGTAAAATGTTTATGAAGTGCATTCAGAGCAACACACAGCGAACCGATAAGATGTGGCAGTGATTGATCTTCTATAACAAGATATTGTAATGCAGCATAAAGATTATACTGTCTATAGAGGTGTTGTGCTTCTTTGATAGCCTCTTTCGTCACTTCATAACAATGAGTTGCTCTTTCAATCCACCGTTTTTGTGCCTCCTCATTTGATGAAGGAGTAAAGTTATCATAAATTGCATTAGGCAATCCTTTTGCACATAGGTAATTGTTTTTCACTTCAAGATATTTTTGCGCAGCATCATATTGGTCTTGATTGATTTCGCCTTGCAAATAAAGCCGCCCGATATAGGTGCTGGAAAGTGGATTTTTAGCCTCTTCTATGGTCAAACAGAAGCGTTTGGCACGCATTTCAATTGCCAATTTATCCATGGGTTCATGCGGTGTTTTTGCTCGTGAGATGCGTCCATTTGGTTCTCTGATACATCCTTTAATCCGAGGACGACCACGTTTTGCACGTTTTTTTCTTTTTGTCATATTTTTTTTCAATCAGAATGGTATGCTATCATTATTAATGAGTGCACTATGATCAGCAGCCCTTGAAGCGATAGCATAATTTTGAGAAGTAATAGGTGAAGGGGCAGGGGATGCCGATTGCTCTTTTTTGGCATCAAGTAAATATAATTCGCCTTTGAATTGTGGTAAGACAATCTCTGTTGTGTAGCGGTCATGCCCATTTTTATCTTGCCATTTGCGTGTCTGTAATTTTCCCTCTATTTTTATTTATCTTGTATCCTTAAATAGTTTTTCATAAGCTTGAAGGCATAGCTTTATAAATTCAGCGTTTTTAGGCTTTTTTATTATTTCCAATTGATGTTTTTTCTATAAAAAATTACTGCGAATTATCCTTTCCAGAGTCGATAATTCATCATCATTCTGTCCCCAAATTGCTATAATGGTTGGGCAAGTATTTAAATCGATGGTTAAGGGTAAAGGCTCGTTTTCTTTAAAAAAGAGCATAAAATGAACCACATTTTCCAAAGAGTGAAGTTTTTGCTTCCACAGGTTAACATCTTTTATAATATGACCATCGATCTTGTTGATAAGAAAAATAATACGTCCTTTTTTCTTAAAACGACTTGGTGTTTGCGAAAACACGCCTGCAATAAGGTTAACGGAGCTTTCAAGTAAGCCATCTTCATAACAATGCGCAAACAAAGTGGGTGCAATCCCTCCGTGGAGGCGAGCCCCTACTTCGATCATCACTGGACCACGCGCGGTTTGCATGATTTCCATATGCGCAGGTCCATATTCAATCCCCACTGCGCGAATACACTGTTTTGCATAAGAGATAAGAGCGGCATAAAGAGGATCTTGAGCATCAAGTACATCAAGCGATTCATAAACAAAAGCACTTCCATTATGGATACCCTTTTTATATCGCGATAAAGCGCATATCTTTATAGCTTCTCCCTTTACAATGGCATCTACGATGTATTCCTCTCCCTCCAATCTTTCTTGAAGCAAATAAGCCTCGTTAGGTGTGCCAAAGATATTTTTCTGCGTCCAATCAATCTCAGAGATCCACGCTGCTACTTCCTCACGGTTAGAGAAAAACAAAACACCATCGCTTCCAGCAGAATTGTTTGGCTTTATCACATAGCCGCTGGGGCTTTCAAAATCATCGAGAGTACAATTGTTTTTTGTAAGAATCTTTGATCGAATATAAGATAAACCGTTTTCACAAAGATGCTTTTGCATTGCTGCTTTTTTCCGCCGCCAATCGGTGGTCAAGGGGTTATTTCCAGGACAACCATAATAAGCAGCCAATTGCTCTGCACAATAAATACCTCGTTCTGCACCTGCGATTACAGCTTTTATTGTACCGACAGGAAAGCGTTGCTTTATCTCATCGATACTATGAAGTTTTGCTTCTGCCATACCTTCACCCTGATAAGAAAGCATAAAGCGTGAAAAATGAATTGGTTGAGAGATAACACCGTAACAGGTATAGCCCAATTTTTGCAAAGCAGGGGCATAGAGAGCACCCGTGGAGAAAGGATCGACAATAAGAATGGTTTTGCTCATGTTTGGGCCCGCTGTAATGAAAGAAAAAGAACATAGATAAAGATTATCAGCCCGATAAGGGGGAGAAGATAAATGGCTGCTTGGGGGCCCATAAGAGCAGAGCTTGTAAGAAGACCAAGAATAACATAACCCACCGATTGGGAGAGCGTATAAAGCATGCCACTATAGCTTCCAACAAGCTCTGCTTGAGTTTCTGTTTTTGTTGCTTCAATCATATGTTTGCGGGCGTTAATCCGCATGGTATTCATTGAAAAGCCAATAAAAAAGCAAAAGGCCACAGCCAAATAAGGTGATTGTGTGGTGCTAAAAATAAGATCAGCCAAACCCAACATAAGGGCTGGGAAAATGAATTCAAAGCGCGGGATCTTGATAAAAGCAGCCAAAAAAGCGCCCACACCCGCAACTGCACTGCACAGTCCATAATATTTAGAGCCAAAATCTTTCACACTCTGAAAAAGAATGGTTGCCAGTGTATTATAAGCGCAAATGTGAAAGCCAATAAGGCCTATGCAGACGCATAAAAGTTTAAGCTCTAGGGAAAGCCTATCTGCTTGCGGTATAAGCGTTGGTTCTTTATCGGTGGCAGGTGGCAAGCCATTTGTAGTGCACTCGGTACTATATTCATCGCGAAAGATGATGTATCCGGCCACAAGGCTTATGATGATGTCAAACACACAAATGGCTGCAATCAAACCATTATAGCCGATTTCAGCTGCTGCTCCTCGTGGGCTGGTGGCTTCTAAGAGATAGCCACTCAATGCTGCTCCCAAAAAGGCACCAATCTGCACCACTGTTTGCATAATGCGGGAAGCTTTTTGGGCGCTAATATAACCACTAAGCGCGAGCTTAGTATTATAAGTTTCCAGCGTACTTAAGGTGATCAACGAGAGATAACCAATAGAGATAGAAACAGCAATAAAACCCAAAGGGGAGTCAACATAATGAAACAGAGCGATCAACAAAAGAAGGCTATAGACGACAATCCGCCTTTTGTATAAATCTCTCAATTGCAACGAGACTTTAATATGCACAAGACCACTTTTTTTCAAAAGATAGGGTGTAAGAGTCCCCAAAGCCATGGTTATCCCTAGAAAAATCGATGAGGATGTTATGTGATAAGCATTCCAAAGGTTACTTAAGAAGAGCACCATATCAGAAAAATAGAGCAAAACAACAAGCCCATAAAACCGAAACATTAGCTGTTTGTGCACATCACCCCCCATGTTGGCATCTCTTAAAAACACGCAATATCATAATCGGTACACACATTCATAAACAGTTAGTACATCTATTATTGGATAGGTCAAGTTGTTTCGATAGGGGATGATAATAAAGTTGAACGCTGACATTTACTGTAATGATAGTTCATTTTCAGAAATTTGAGTAGCGGAGAAGGCGGGTATTTTTACTGGGTTTCTTGTGAAATCTTGCCGATAAAAGGTTAGTTTGCCAGTTGATGAGCACAGCTACGTTTGAGAGTTATCTTTTGTATTTTCAAGAGTGTCTCTGTTTAATTCAAGGGTGTGGGTATTCTTGATTATTACCGTGATAAGCTTGGATTTTGAGCTGGCAACACGCCTCATTACCAGGCAGAAATTATTTTATGGTCTCAGATTGAGGTATGCTAATACAATTTTAGGTAGCGTTTTATACAATCGATTTGGATGGGATGACTTCGTTTTTTGGGAGCTATTATAATGTGTTAAAAGATAATGAGGAGAATCATAGATGTAAGATTATTTTATATAGATGTAGAGTTCACTTTGATACAAAAGTTCCAAATTTCCCTGCATTTCATATTGTTTTATCAGCGCAGCCAATTGCTGTAAATATTTTTTTCCATGGCTGGCAATAGCGCGTTGCGCTTGCGTTGAAGAGCGACTCATGCCTATAAAAGCTTCGGATGGGATTGTCATTGTCCAATTGTGTGTATGTAAAGCAACCTTTTCTGGATTGACTTCAAGGTCATCACGCATTTCTTGTAAAAAATCAAAATTACGATAATAACGGGAATAGTGAGGGCTCATTTCCTCTAATAATGTTTCATAAGCAGTTAGAAATTGGCTATTTTTAAAATCGCGATTGTTTTGAATAACGGCCATAACGCCTCCAGCGCGAAGTTGGCTTGAGACAGTGCTAAGCAATAGAGGGCGATCCATCCACTGAAACGCTTGTGCCGCAACAACAAGATCAACCTTGCCGATTTGGGGCAAGAGGCTTTCGGCTTTATCGTGATACCACTGCACAAAAGGAAATTTTCTTTTCCCCTGCTTAATCATATCTACCGAGACATCGATCGCATGATATTGATGTTCATTGCCTAGAAGTTTGACAATTCCCTCTAATGCGATGCCTGTTCCAGCTCCCACATCCACAATGGACAAATGTTTTTTATCTTTAAAAGGAAGCAGCATGATTTTAAATAAGCTGAGGGGATAGCGTGGACGATAGCGATCATAATCATCAGCCAATCCATCAAATTTTTCACTTTGTGATTGAGTGGTCTGTAGCATGTGATGTGGTTCCCCTCACGAATTGCACTGTGTATAAAGAGGCTATCCTTTGTCCATTATGTCAAGTATAAATTCTAAAAGAAAGTTGAATGGAAGCTGCTCAAATTACGCTGAGATTCTATATATTTCTCTAAAAATCTGTCTCACTTCTGGTGCGATTACTCTTTGAATGTCTTTTATGAACATCAAATTTATAACTTGCTTGTGGAGACGACCAGTCCCAAATCCTCTATCGTAAAAATGAGATCACCTATTCGCTTTGTCGTTATTATAAGTTAAAATAATTGATTGAAGCGCTACAGTGTTCTATTCGCGGTACCAATGTAACTCTTAATGAGAATAGAAATAGTTATGAATATTCAATATGTTAAGATTACTCCATATAATATCTAGTGCGTTTTCTTTTCATAAAAAATTAATCACGCACGAACAAAATGAGGAGTTTTGTTTCTTTAAATTTAATGAACTAAAATAAGAGCTAAATATATGTTTTTAAATGTGCTTATACTACATACTGAATGATGTGTGTATGAGGGAATGATTTATGTTCATTGCAAATTTGAAAGAACGTGCTGCTCTATTCGAGCATAGAACTTTCCTCTATTTTACCTTGAGCGGTTTATTTGCTACATTTGGAAATGGTCTAAATTATATTGCGTTATCATGGCTTGCTTACAGTCAAACGAATTCAATTCGTGGTGTAGCGCTTTTGATGTTCTTTCTCTGGATGCCGAGTATTATTTTTGCACCTATTTTGGGCATATGGGCAGATAAATATAACCGTAAAACGCAGATTATTATTTCAAATCTTGCCAGAGGTTTGGTGATTATGGGTTGGGTAATGCTTTGGTATTTTGGCATAGAAATTGATTTAATGATCTTATCTGCTTCGTTAGGTATTTTTATTTCTTTTTATATGCCATCAGCTGTTCCTTTAATCCAAAGTATTGTTCCTAAAAAACAACTCATCAATGCAAATGCAACCATTGATATGGTCTATGAACTTGGCACGATCATCGGTATGGGGTTTAGTGGATTTATACTTGCCTGTGTAGGAACAAAAGGAACTCTTCTAATAGGTGGTATATTCTTTATCATTGCTGGTTTATTTAATTTTGCAATGAGGGTACCTAAAAATCGTAGAGCTAAAAATCAAAGTAAGCAAAATTGGTGGGAAAGTTATACAGCATCCCTTCATTATTTTAAGCAGAATCCATTTCTTTTTATGCCTTATATAAGCCAGATGATTATTACGACGCTTTTAATGACCATCCCTGTTATTCTTGTCCCTTATACACAAGAGGTATTAAGCACGGATAGTGGGACCTTTGCAATATTTGAGGGGCTTTATTCTATGGGTGTATTGACAGGAGCACTTCTTTCACCACTTCTTTGTAAAGTTTTATCCATAAGGAAAACATTGGCATTTTTATTAGCTGTTATGGCTATTGGACTTGCTATTTTGTCTGTTAATACACACATTTTTGTTGTTTTTCCTGTTTACTTTATGATTGGATTTGGACTTTCAAGTTGGGCTCTTTCAATTTCTTTATCGCAACTCTTTTGTGATCCTGAATACCAAGGAAGATTGCAGGCAAGTTTTAATGGTCTCTCTGGATGCTTTATTCTCGGAGTCTATCTCATTATGGCAAACGATAGCAGTAGCATATCGCCACAATCGATATATTTTCTTCAAAGCATTGTTGCGCTTGTTGGGATGTTCATTGTGCTATTTTATAAACATAAAAAACACTAAATTGTCTTTAAATATGTAATCAATATATGCCATGTTTATTACGCATTTATTATTGCCTTTCGCATTTGCCTTTAAAGGAGATGGCAAATACTAAGGTTTGTACGTTTAATGAAGAAAGCATAAATTTGTATTGTTATAAAATACTCTTTATTTTTTGATGATGATTAAAGGAGTGATGCGTTTCTTTAATTCATCAGACTTTTGTAAGGAGATAAAGACGCAACACTTTAAAGTTTCTTAAATGGTTTAAATACAGCAGAAAATAAAGCATTTTCATCATAATACGGGGGGGGATATTACGTTATTTTTGTTTTTCAAAATCCATACGAAAAATTGCATCAATTTCATCCTCATTGGAATCAGTATTTCTGCGACGATTCAAGGTTTGCACAATCTCTTTTTTTAAAAGCGCATCTGTTTCACTTAAACGGTGAATGCTGAGTTCCAATTCAAGAGATAAAGCTAAATCTACACACAATTTAAGCTCTTCTCCAATGTCGAAACCTCGTTGATAATCGTCATAAAGACCAACCAATGTATCAGATAATTCCTTATCGTATAAAGAGGTCATACTAGATTCCTCCACGTTACGGTTTTCTGTGCAGCTTTGGTCTGTTTAAGGATCACTCCACTATCATCACTCAGAATTGCCATATATACGAACCTCATGGTTTTATCAATTTTCTGCAAAATACGCGCTTTTAAATCAATGCCTATTAAAAACTTTGTCACTCCAAGATTTTGAAGTGCCTAATTGTAAATATAGATGGCAATGCGTTCATTATAGAACTTATAGCATTTAAAATACATTGCAAAAAGGCTTTTAATTTGCGCATAGGAAGAATATTTTGGCAATACACCAAACATCCTGAAATCTCTATTACCAATTACAGCTAAATCAGTGCCATTGATATCTACAATAAGCAAGCATGATTTATAAACGTTCAGCTTCTTGAGAATGCGTGATAATCTCATTTTTTGTAGAAATACAATTATTTTGCCTCTTTTATATTGCGTTTTACACATTGATAAACCTTTTATTCTATAAAAAACTATAAGAAGTGTATTTGCATATTTTTATAATAAGATTTCAATGGTATATTGTACAGCGCGCAGTGAAGAAAACCGTATTAGGTTTTTAATGCTGTGAAACATAAAACTACGTTTTTTGAGAGAGCAGTTGATAAGAACTTTGTTTGATGGGTATACAATTGGCCATGGCAGGGGTTGTTTTTTCATGAGAGGATGCCCAAATGTTTTTGACGCTGAGGGTCGATATTTGGTAAAATTTCACGCGTTTTGCTTAGGGGTATGAGAGTGGGGGTTTGGCAAAACACTATGGCGGTGGCATTTTTTGTGTGATTGTCATAATTTTCGCTCCTGCTTAAACGGATGCTGTAACATCCGTTTTTGTGGGGTTCTGTTATGTAATGCCTACCCAATATAACGGGTAGTAATGATAGGTATATCTACAAATGAGACATTAGTAAATCCCATTTGTAAATATTATTGATATGACTCGACAAATAAATACACCTAAAACCCCCTTAGCAAAACGTCTAACAGAGGTTAGAAAGTTTGTAGGTTTATCTCGTAATATATTTTCAGTCAAAATTGGTATTAGTATTCAAGGGCTTGGCAATTACGAGCGCGGTGATAGAATCCCCGATGCAATTATTTTATCGTCATATGGAGAAAAATTTGGCGTCAATTTAAATTGGCTTGTAACGGGTCATGGCGAGATGTTTTCAGATATGGCAAAGGCGAAAGCGGCTGGTTTAAAACCGCAAGCAATCCCTGCTGGTTTGATGAAAAAGCTTGGATATTTAGCTTATACAACATATCATGATGCAAACATAACGCTTTTTCCTGAAGATGTTGCGGAATTAGCAGCAGAGCTTTACGGAAAATTGCAAGAGCTTATTGAAAACCTCAACGACATGGAAGAAGTCAAAGCCACTTTGCCACTTTTAAAATTGCATTTAAAGCGTAAAATTGAAGCTGAAAAGGCACATAAAACGCCCCAAGGCATATGAGTTAACAGTCTTCTAAAATAAAATTCTCCTCTGCTATAAAATCAGTTTAAAAAAATACATTCAATGATAAAAACATCTATAAAAACAATAAGTTATATAAAGTTTTCTTTTTAATTTTTTCAAAATTCTATATTTTTTATGAAAATAATGATCCTCTAGAATAGGTTATCCCATAACAAAGAACGAAGTTTCATAAGGGTCATAATCTACTAGATTATAAAATAAGTCTAAAAAGCTATAATTTTCATACAGATAAGCACAACTGTTATAAAACAACATTTTTTGTATTTCATAAGAAGTATTTTTGCAAATTTATAAAAAATTATTTTTTACACTCTTGCCATTTTGCTACTGCGCTTTATTTGAAAGGTAGAATTGCTCTTTAGTGAAACTATTTTTATTATGAGCTAAATCGCGATATGTTTGGATGGAAATGATGTAATATTCTCAAAGTTTGTGTTTTTATTTATTTTTTAGCTTGAATCCCTCTAGCTAAAAGGGTTGGGGACTTTTCTAGATTCGATGTTGTTGCAGAGATTTTAGGGTGATGCCGTAGTCAATATTGGTGTCAGAGGGGGAGTTTTGTCTTGATTTATTGGTTTTTGAGGTGCGCGAACTCAAGGGTTTAGCCATGGGGGTTTTGCGCGTTGTAATGATGTTGAGCTCTGTTGGAGGAGATTCTTATGAAAAAAAAATATTCAAAATCAAATTTGCTTAAAGCGGTCTCATTAGGAACTGCCATGGCTGCACTTTTATCAAGTGTCTCTCCCATTTTTGCTGCCAATTTTGCCTTCACAGGAGAGACTAATTTAAGTACAAATGGTCCCAGTGTTTTCTATTCACATGGTAGTCATGGGAGTGTTGTTTTATCTGGTGATGATGATTTCTGTGGTGCAGACAACGTCGTTGGTCGTGGCGGTAAACAACAGCAAGTAGTTAGTGATAATCAACGAATAACTGCAGAGGAACAATATAACAGATTTATAGAAGATCGAAAATTCGTCGACCGCAATCCTTATGGTACGACTACTGAAAAGGTTACTTGGGGGGGGAATGGTTGGACATCTCCTAGAGGCGGTTATATGGGGCCATTGACAGGTGGGTTTCAGAATGCGATGCCTGAAGCTTATGGTGTTTATTCTTTTGCAACGGGCTGTGGTTCTGCGGCAACAGGAAATTATTCCACAGCGTTTGGTGCAGGAGCAACTGCAAAAACTGGTGGTTCGCAAGCTTTTGGTGTTTCTGCACTTGCGAGTGGTAAAGCAACTGTTGCTATGGGTATCGGATCAGAAGCTTCTGGGGATTCTGCTGTTGCTTTTGGTGGTCTTGCAAATGCATTGGGTAAAAATAGTGTTGCTGTGGGATTAAAAGCAATGGCAAAAGAAAATTTTGCGATTGCTATAGGTTCAGAGGCTGAAGCGCAAGCTTCAGGTTCTATTGCAATAGGTAGCAGGCGCTCTGATAGAACTGAAACGTCTGATCCTCAAAGAAAAGCAATAGCGAAGAGTAAAAATGCGATTGCTATAGGTTCGCATACATATGCTGAGGCGGAGGATTCCGTTGCTATTGGTGCAAATGCGCAAGCGCGTGTTTATGATGGTGTTGCTGTAGGTGGTGGTTCTATCTCCGATAGAGATAAGGGCGTTAAGGGATATGACCCTTACCTTGATGATGATACGACAGAAAGCGGTATTGCATGGATCAGCACAACAGGTGCTTTTAGTGTTGGTGAAGTTGGTGGCACAGGTAATGGTAAATTAACACGACAAATTACAGGTGTGGCCGCTGGGAGTGAAGATACTGATGCAGTTAATGTGGCACAGTTAAAAGCTATGAGAGACGTCATAGCAGGAGGAGGAGCTTGGAAACTTTCTGCTAACGATACAGATCCTACAGATGTGAATTCAGGCAATATAGTAGATTTTTCAGTGAAAGATACAAAAGCAGGAAAAGATAACTTAACAATTGAAAAACACAATGAAAACAAGAAGCATAAAATTGAATTTGCTTTAAGTGATAATCTTAAATTGATAAGCGTTACGACTGGTCAAAGCTCTATGAGTGATGATGGCTTTACGTTTACTGATGGTGGCCCACGCATGACTATTGATGGTATTGATGCTGGAGATGAAAAGATCACAGGAGTGAAAGCTGGAGAAGATGATACTGATGCAGTGAATTTTAAACAGCTAAAAGAATTTACAACAGGAATTAAAGGGGGGGGCTGGAAGCTTTCTGTTGAAGATGGAGAAGCTACAGATGTTGAGGCAGATAGTACAGTCAATTTTTCTGCTGTTGCGAGTGAGGATGGAAGTAAAAATATCAAAATTGTTAAAGGCGATGGAAATAAAGTCTCTTTTGATTTAGCTGATAATATTAATGTAATGACTGTCACAGCAGGAGACAGCGTTATGGATGCTGCAGGCTTCAGATTTAACGGTGGTGAAGGGCCGAGCATAACTGTTAATGGCATTCATGCTGGTAATAAAACGATTAAAGGAGTAGCAGCAGGGGAAGAAGATACCGATGCTGTAAATTTGAAGCAATTAACAGACGTGAAAGGATTGATATCAAAAGCAGGTGGCTGGAAGCTTTCTGTTGATGGTGAAGATGCGACAGATGTTGAACCAGGTAGTACTGTAGATCTTGTTGCGGGTGAAAATGCAGATGGTGACAAAAACATCCAAATTGTCAAAGGTGATGGAAATAAAGTTACATTTTCTTTGAATAATGATCTTAAGTTAACGAGTGTCACGACAGGCGACAGCATTATGAATGATAGTGGCTTTTCGTTTGCTGATGGTGAAGGACCAAGTATGACTATATATGGTATTGATGCTGGTGATGAACACATTACAAACGTGAAGGCTGGGGAAAACGATACCGATGCAGTAAATTATAAGCAGCTGAAAGATATAGAACAACTTGCAACAAAAGGTTGGAAACTTTCCGTTGATGGTAACAATGCTACAGATGTTGGAGCAGGGAGTACAGTAGATCTTATTGCGGGTGAGACGAATGGTTACAAAAACATTAAAATTGAAAAAGACAATGAAAATAATGTCACATTTACTTTGAATGATGACCTTAAGTTGACGAGTGTTACTACGGGCAACAGCATGATGAGTGATGATGGCTTTTCATTTGCTGATGGCGGTCCAAAGATAACAGTGAATGGTATCGATGCAGGCAGTAAAAAGATTACAAAAGTAGCAGCGGGAGAGCAAGACACTGATGCTGTAAATTATAAACAGTTGAAAGAAATAAAGAACCAGATAGTTGGCGACAGTCTTGTTAAGTGGGATGAGGATGAAAAAGTTATTTACATTGGTGCTGAAAAGGACGGAACAGAACTTGATATTACAAATAAAGATGGGGATTTTAGGGTAATTACTGGTGTAGCAGCGGGAGAGTATGACGATGATGCTGTAAACTTTGCACAATTGAAAGAGGTAAAGACACTTGCAACAAAAGGTTGGAAACTTTCTGTTAATGGCGATGATGCTACAGATGTTACAGCTGGGAGTACAGTAGATCTTATTGCCGTTAAGCATCACGAAGATGGTGAACTCACAAATATCAAAATTGTGAGAGGAGATAACAATGAGATCAAGTTTGATTTAGCAGAACACATTAAAGTTGGCAGTATAGAGGTAGGGGGTAAAACTAGTTTAACTGCTAATGGCTTAGTGATTAAAAATGGTGGTCCAAGAATAACATTTGGCGGTATTCATGCGGCTGATAAAACGATTACAGGAGTGGCAGATGGTGTTTTAGAGAAGGATGCAGTTAATCTTTCACAGTTGAATAAAGTAAAAGATCGGATTAACAATGTAACAGAAAATAGTCTAGTTAAATGGGATGAGGGCGAAAAGCTTATTACCATTGGCAAGGAAAAAGGCGGTACGAGAATTGATATCACGGGGACTGATGGAGAGCGAACCATTGCAGGTGTCAAAGATGGTAAAATTTCTGAAAATTCAACAGAAGCGATAAATGGTAGCCAAATTAATGCGATATCTAAAGACATTGCAAAGTTTTTTGGTGGAGATGCGGCATTTGAAAATGGTAAATTTGTAGGGCCAAGATATAATTTATCTACAGTTTCTACAGATGGTAAAATAGTTCAGAAGGAATATACTGATGTTGGCTCGGCTTTGACAGGGCTTGATATAAATATCAAAAATGTCAATAAACATATAGAATATGTAGACAATAAATTTGATAAGAAATTTGATAAATTTTCTCAAGATGCTTTATTGTGGAGTGAAGCAGAAGGGGCGTTTGTTGCACGTCATGGAACAGATGGAGAGAAGACAGACAGTAAGATTAAGTTCCTTGCGGATGGTGATATTTCTGAAGAGTCAACAGATGCAATCAATGGTTCTCAACTTTATACGATGGGTGATAAGATTGCCAATTATTTCGGTGGTGGAGCTAGCTATGAGGATGGAGAGTGGACAGACCCTACTTTCAAGGTTTCTCAACGCGTTGAGAACGGTAATATTGTTGAGAAAAAGTACAATAATGTCGCTGAGGCTTTTGATGGTGTCGATACTTCTATCACGGATATCTATAATCAGATTAATAATGTGACAGAAAATAGTCTTGTTAAATGGGATGAGAGCGAAAAGCTTATTACCATTGGTAAGGAAAAAGGTGGTACAAAAATCAGTATCGAAAACATGAATGGTGAGGATCGTACACTTTCTGGTGTGAAAGATGGGACAATTTCTCGAACATCAACAGAAGCTGTAAATGGTTCTCAGCTCTTTAAGACAAATGAAAATGTCAAAACTGTTACCGATAATATCAAAACAGTTGCTGAAAATACATCGAAATATTTTGGTGGTAGCACAGATGTACTTGAAGGTATAGAACCAACTTTCCTTATTCAGGGAAAGACATATCGTAATGTTTTTGACGCATTTGGGGGTGTGAATACTTCTATTACAAATATTGATAATAAAATTTCTGATTTGAAAGAAAACAGTCTTGTTAAATGGGATGAAGGGAAGAAACTTATCACCATTGGGAAGGATAAAGCTGGGACTGAGATCAATATTGCAGGATATGGTAAGGTAGCACGTTCCATTTCTGGTGTAAAAGCGGCAGAGAAGGGTGATGAAGCTGTTAACAAAGATCAACTTGATAAAAGCATAAAGGATATTACGGAAAATATTGAGACAGTAACTGCTGCTGCAGTTCTTTATGATAAAAATGACGATAATAGCGTTAATTATGAGAGTGTAACTTTAGGTGGCGAGAAAGGTGCAAAACCAGTTGCTCTCCATAATGTCAAAGATGGTAGCATTTCTGAAAATTCTCACGATGCCATTAATGGTAGTCAGATTAATAAAATATCAGCAGATATTGCAAAGTTTTTTGGTGGTGGTGCAAAATTTGTTAATGGTGCCTTTAAAGGACTAAAATATACTTTATCGGCTATTGTAGATGGTGAGGTAGGGCAGGCTAATTTTTATGACGTTGGTTCAGCTTTAAAAGGTCTTGATAAAAATGTTAAAGATGTGAATCAACGCTTAACGAATGTATCTAATGAGTTTAATCAGAACATTGAAAGTATCTCAAAAGATGCTTTACTGTGGGATGATGATGAAGAAGCATTTGTTGCACGTCATGAAAAAGATGGTAAGACGACAAACAGCAAGCTTAAATATCTCATGGATGGTGAGATTGCGGATGGTTCAACAGAAGCCATTACGGGTAATCAGCTTTATTTCATGAGCAACCAGCTTGCAAATTATTTCGGCGGTGGTGCTAAATATGAAAATGGCAAATGGACAGCACCTACTTTCAAGATTGTTCAAATCAATGAGAATGGTGAAACTGTTGAGAAGGAGCACCATAATGTTGCTGATGCTTTTGGTGACGTTAATGAAAATATGTCAAATATTAATAACCGTATTGATGATGTCATCAACAAGGTCGATTCAGATGCTTTAAAGTGGAATGATAAAGAAAAAGCCTATGATGCTGGTCGCGATGGTAAGCCGAATAAAATTATCAATGTCGCTGATGGTAAAGTTGAAAAAGGTTCCAAAGACGCGGTTAATGGTGGACAACTTTGGGAGACCAATGAACGTGTCTCTGGTGTTGAAAAAGATGTTAAGCATCTTAACAACAGAGTTGATAACATTTCCAATACCATTGCTGATATTGGGGACATAGTTACCAATATCGATGTTAAAGTTGATAATATTGATAATAAGGTTAACGATATTGCTGAGGATGCTGTTCGCTATGACAGAGATGAAAACGGCAACAAGACCAATAAAATCACATTAACGGGGGGAGATGCCAGTGAACCTGTTGTGATTGATAATGTCGCTAATGGTAAAATTGAGAAAGGATCAAAAGAAGCTGTAAATGGTGGTCAACTCCATGACTATACCCAAGAACAGATGAAGATTATTCTTGATGAATCCAAGCAATATACGGATCAAAAGATCAATAATATTAGGATTGATGCGATTGATGAAGCTGTTGATAAGTCCAAACACTATACCGATATGAAGTTTGATGTTTTAAACTACAGCATTGAAAGTGTGCGAAAGGAAGCAAGACAAGCAGCAGCTATTGGTTTAGCAGTGTCTAATTTACGCTACAATGATACACCTGGAAAATTAAGCGTTGGATTTGGTACTGGTTTATGGCGCAGTCAATCAGCTTTTGCCTTTGGTGCAGGTTACACCTCAGAGAATGGAAATATTCGGTCTAATGTATCTGTTACGACTTCTGGTGGTCATTGGGGTGTAGGTGCAGGATTCAATATGACATTGAATTGATAATTAACAAACCAAATGAAAAATTCTTTTCACCCTTGTCTTATGAGGCAGGGGTGAATTGTTTTTTACAATCTATAAAAGATATGCATAGAAAGAGTGATAAGGGATATAATGATAACGGACAGGTTTTAAAAACAGAAAAAACTTTTACGATTTCGGCAAAGCTCCCACTTTTTTCAAAAGAAAAGATGAAATTACCTGACCTTCTAGAAAACTATAAATTTACGATTCATCTTCGGGTAAAGAAAAACAGATTGAGTTTGACTGGAGAAGTGGTAAAAATGATATGCCAAATTAGCCTACGATAACTTAAATCATCTCTATTCTCGTCATTTGTGAGAGTCTGTGATGAGGTTATTTTGGAGAATAACAATAAAATTAAAACGCCCCTCCTTACGCATTTTTGAAGAAAAATTGTAGACTTTATTCATTTATTTTACACAAAAAATACTTTTACTTAATACTTTGCTAAAAAGAAAAACTCCCCTTTCTTTTCAAGATATTAGCACTTTTTCTATGAATAAAAGTGATAAATAAAAAACTAGAAAAACAATATCATCCTTGCAAAAAATAACGAAAAAGCCTAGAGGTTAAACAAATACTCACTAATATATAAAAAAATTAATCTTATTATCTCAGAGTAACACAAAAAACAGGGGCGTTCACTATGACATCTAAATGTGTAATTTCTCTATTTTTTATAATTTAAAGAAATCTAAACTTAAAAGTTTCCTTAGCATTTAAATTTGTCTTTTTTGTGTTTTTAGTTATTTTTTTCATTGGGGAATTTGTTATGAACAAATTATATACACAATTAGCGGGGAGTGATTTAAAATTTTCTCGTTTTTCTTTTATTAAAGTTTTGTCATTGACTTCAATCGCTGCGTTTTTGTCGAGTGTTTCTCCTGTTTTTTCAAAAAATCTCTCTCCAAGAGAAGGAGTTTCTACGGATATAAAGACTGTTTCTGTGATGTCTCCCCAAAGTGTTATTTCTGTTTATGATGAAGCTACCGGTTATTTGAGGCTTCGCGATAGTATGTCTTCCCAACAATTTGCACAGCATGATGAGAATCTAGTGCCGATTGGTATATTTGATGCCTCGCAAGATGATTCACCTGTAATCACAAAGCGTGATGCTGGATTACAACGTGCAGACAAAAATGTTACTTTAGGTGATGGAGCGCAAGTACAAAAAGAATGGGGTGTTGCTGTAGGTTATATGGCTCACGCTATGGGGAAAAGCAGTACCGCATTGGGTGGTGAATATAATGAGGAGAGTACACACGGGGATAGTGATTATACCACTGCCAATGGTGATTATTCAACAGCTTTGGGTTCTGTTTCTAAGGCTATGGAAAATGGTGCAACTGCTGTTGGTCATCGTGCATTAGCAAAAGGTAAACAATCTATTTCTGTGGGATTTTATTCGAAAGCAAATGAAGAAAAAAGCGTTACGCTTGGGGATTATGCTGTAACTGAAGTAGTAGGAGGAGTTGCGTTAGGGAGTGCTTCTGTATCTAATGTTGGAGCTGGTGTTGAAGGGTATAGTCCTCTTGGGAAAAAGGGAGAAGGTGCCGATTTTGTATGGAAAAGTACACAAGGTGCTGTGAGTGTTGGTGATGTTAAGCAAGGGAAAACACGGCAAATTGGGGGAGTAGCAGCAGGTACAGAAGAGACTGATGCGGTGAATATTGCGCAGTTAAAGTCATTGCAAACCTATGTAGATAAGGGCTGGAATCTATCTATTAATGGCAAAGATGCTAAAGCTGTAGGGATAGACGATACGGTAGACTTTTCAGCTGGAAGTAAAAATCTTGAAATTACCAAAGGCGAAAAAGACAATAACATAAAATTTGATCTCGCAAAAAACATTACGCTGGAGAGCGTAAACATTATAGACGGTCCTCAAATAACCAAAGATGGTATTGATACTGCCGGTAAAAAGATCACAGGAGTCGCAGCGGGGAATACAGATACTGACGCTGTGAATTTTGCACAGCTAAAAGAAATGCAAGAGGCGGTGACTATAAAAGGCTTGAAAATTAACACGACTAGCAACGATTTTAAAGATGCTATAGCTGATGGGGTCTCTTCAGTTGCCATAGGTTCTGGGGCATCTGCATCTGCTTCTAACACTGTAGCTTTGGGGGTGAACTCGCAAGCAAAAGTGGAATCAGGAGTTGCTATAGGAGCGTATTCTGTAGCTGATGTTGGTGGTAGTATTACTGGTTATGATCCTTTGAAAGGTCGAACAGCAAACAGTTTAAGTTATGAATGGAAAAGTACATTAGGTGCCGTTAGTGTTGGTGATAGTTCTATAATGCAATCGCGGCAAATTACAGGGGTAGCAGCGGGTACTGAAGATGTTGATGCGGTGAATGTTGCGCAGTTGAAATCCTTGAAAAAATATGTGGATCAAGGTTGGAAACTCTCTGTTGATGGTAAAAATGCTAAAGCTGTAGGGATAAACAGCATGGTAGATTTT
>NZ_JAQISX010000022.1:19400-20206 GCF_028618425.1 Bartonella sp. ML70XJBT | reverse complement strand
ATCAATCTTTCACGAAGCTTCAACATGATCTTTCAGACAACATTGCTCAGAATGCACTGTTGTGGAGTGATGATGACAAAGCGTTTGTAGCACTTCATGGCAAAGGAGATGGTAAGCATAATAGTAAACTGAGCCATCTTGTTGACGGGGACATTTCGGCGGGGTCGACAGAAGCGATTACGGGTAATCAGTTGTATCAGTTGAATCAGACGTTAGCGGCTTATTTAGGCGGAGGAGCGAGCTATCAAGGAGGAGAATGGACAGCGCCTCATTTTGAAATAACGCAGTTCAAGAGCGATGGCAGTTCTTCTGAGAGTAAGAGCTATGATACTGTAGCGGGTGCATTTGAAGGAGTTAACGGAAGTTTATCTGGTATTAACGATCGCCTTAATGATGTAGCTGAGAATGTTACCTCGAACGGCTTAAATTGGAATGAAGAACTAGGAGGCTATGATGGTCGTCATAATGGGGCGGATAGTAAGATTACGCATGTAGCGGATGGAGAGGTATCGGAAGGTTCGAAAGAAGTTGTTAATGGAGGTCAACTTTGGGAGACGAATAAGAAAGTTGAAGCTGTTGAGGAGCGTGTAGAGAATATAGATCAACATGTTAAGGATGTTGAAAGTGCTGTTACGAACGGAGCTGTTAACTATGATAAGGATGAGTCTGGTCATAAGACGAATAAAGTTACGTTGGTTGGAGGCGATGAAAGTGCTCCTGTATTGATAGACAATTTAGCGGAAGGTCGGATTGAAAGTGGTTCGAAAGAAGCAGTTACGGGTGGTCAATTGCATGATTACACGGAC
>NZ_JAQISX010000022.1:0-19390 GCF_028618425.1 Bartonella sp. ML70XJBT | reverse complement strand
GAAGTATACGGATGAGCACATCAATGATATAGTCAACAATGGTGTTAGTGAGTCCAAAGCCTATACAGATATGAAGTTTGAGACGTTAAATTATGCCATTGAGGATGTCCGGAAAGAGGCAAGACAAGCGGCAGCTATTGGTTTAGCTGTATCGAATTTACGTTACTATGATATACCAGGATCTTTAAGCGTCTCATTTGGTAGTGGTTTGTGGCGAAGCCAATCTGCTTTTGCTATTGGAGCGGGTTATACCTCTGAAGATGGAAATATTCGCTCGAATGTATCGATTACAAGTGCTGGAGGCCATTGGGGCATAGGCGCGGGGATTACTCTGAGGTTGAGATGATAATAGAAAAAATTATTATTATTATGAAAAAAAGAAGAGTGTTAGTGAAGATTCTGTTTGCTCTTGCCTTACTAGGCAAGGGCGGAGTCTTTGCTAATGAGAATAATAGCGTTTATACAATTCATCCACCACATTTATCGATACCTAGGGGACAACCAGGTGAAACACGTCGAATTATTATGCAGTTTTATGACTGGACTTTAATTTGTGATGAAAAACAAAAGCTTAAACTTAAGCAAGGTATATGTAATGTGACACAGACTGTTCATGATCAGGAAGGGAATACTATTTTTAGTTGGTCTCTTGTTTCTACGACAAATGGACAAGCAGTGATGCTTTTTCGAACATTGCCAAATTCTGATATAAGTGTTCCGATTCAAATGTTTGTGAAAGGAGTAAAAAAACCTGTTCTTATTCATTATACGCAGTGTAATGAAACAGTTTGTTTGGCACAATCACCTGTAGGGCCAATTCTTACTAAACAAATAGAGCAGGACAATAAAGTACGTATTTCCTATAAACTTAAAGAGGGAAAGGTATTTTCTTTTATTGTACCATTTAAAGGGTTAAACGCAGCACTTAATTCTTTGCGTCCTTAGAAATTCATTGAAAACTTTATAACAAGAGTTATTTTTTTACAAATTGTTGTGTTATATTTTTGAATGTAAATTATAAGGTGCAATAAGTGAGAAGTTTTATGTAATATAATAGAAGATTAGGTTAAAGTTTTTCACAAATCTTAGAGAATGAGTATGTTAGTTGTTAGCAATAAAAAGTTATGAGAAAGACTTAATTTTAAATGAATAAAAATTGTCTTCCTTATCAATAAGGAGGTGGTTAAGCTCTTTTTTAAGTTTCATATGGCTTTTGAGAGTAGTCTGATTAAGCATTAATACTTTTCAATTGAAATGTTATAATAACAAGTAAATTTATAATTCTAGAGAATTTTTTGAACGATAGTTTTTCTTTGTATCCACGAGATAACGGCTATCGTAATTACGTTTTGTAGGACTCTGAAGCTTTTATTTCAGCATAATCAAAATCATTGTGTTGCATATATAAAAGAGGCTCATGTGTAGATAACGCGGTTGAAAAAAGAATTTTTTATAAACTATATCAATGTATATAGGTTGTTACAACCTTAAGCGTTAGCAAAGAGTATGATAGTGCTGGTTTGTTACAATAGAAGTATACTTCGTCTAAATGATATCAAAATAGCACAATTTACAAAATTGATGTGAACGTAAACGATTAATTTATAGTTTTAAGTTCATAAAGAGAAGTAAGACTTCACGGAAAAAGCCAAAAGATTATACAAAATTTTGAAGGATACGAGCGTAGAAAATTGCAATGATAGAAAAAAAGAGTTTTTTTGTATTTTATCATTTGATGCCGCATTGTTGCTTTATTTAGGAATGAGCAGAAGATTTTTCGCGTTTATTTATTGGGGGAAACGCTCAAGGGATAAGAGACATGACCCCGTTAAATTATGGTTTAAAAGAGTCAAAGCAAGGAGAATCATACAATACCGAAGAAAAACAGTTGTATGATCAATGTGAGAATAATAAAAATAACCGCTCTACATTGTCACGAACAGAGACATGCTCTATCCTTGTTGATATAAAGAGACAACAGAGAAAAGGATATTGTAAACAGAAACGGATTTTGATTCAACCGGAGACAGCTTTTGAGCTTCATCGTCAGACAATGATAGGTGCTCAAAAAACAAAAAAATTCAAAGCGCCTTTTCTTCGACGGTTCTCTCAAGTAAAATCTCCACCTCTTTATGCGGCTCTTGATTTAGGAACGAATAATTGTCGTCTTCTTATCGCATCTCCTAGTAAACCTGGATATTTTCGTGTTGTTGATGCTTTTTCTCGTATTGTAAGATTGGGAGAAGGTTTAATAAATAATGGTTTTCTTAATACACAAGCTATGGATCGTGCTATCGAAGCATTAAAGATTTGTCATTTAAAGCTAAAGCAAAGGCATATTAAGCGTTATCGCTTGATTGCAACGGAGGCTTGCCGTTCAGCAAAAAATGGTAGACATTTTATTCAGCGTGTTTTGGATGAGACAGGTCTTGAATTGGAAATTGTTGATCGGCAAACAGAAGCACGTTTTGCTGTTACAGGATGTAGTACACTTGTTGAACCAAATACTGAGGCAATTGTACTTTTTGATATAGGAGGTGGATCATCAGAAATTGTGCTTCTTGATGTTTCTCAAAAGCGTTCTTTTCGTTTAGCGGGACAAATTACCGCTTGGACTTCTCTTCCTGTTGGTGTTGTTACGCTTGCTGAACGTTTTGGAGGGAACAATATTAGTTTAGATGATTTTGAAAAAATGAAAAGTTATGTGCGAGGGTTATTAAACAATTTTTCAGATCGTCATAAATTAGGAGAGCTAGCGCAAGGATCAAAATTTCATCTTTTGGGAACTTCCGGTACGGTTACGACTTTAGCAGGGATGTATCTGAATTTAGAGCGTTATGATAGGAGAAAAGTGGATGGCATTTGGATGGATGATGCAGACATTACTCTTATGACAAAACGCTTATTGTCATGGGATATAGAAAAACGAAGCATAAATCCTTTTATTGGGCGAGAGAGAGCTGATTTAATCTTAGCAGGGTGTGCAATTTTAGATGTTATTCGAGAGGTTTGGCCAAGTCAGCGTTTAAAAGTTGCTGATCGTGGATTAAGGGAAGGAATTTTGATAGAGCTGATGTTACGCGATGGTGTATGGTGTCGTCGTAGAAAGAGTAGAGATTTTAAGCGTTAGAAAATTAAATGTGGAGACAATGAATAACGATGAAGAAAACAACAAAACCCCCAATGGGTGGCTATGGAGGTTCAGGGTCACATGAATTATATCAGCGCGTAAAAAAGAAAGCTGGAACCATTAAAGCGTCGTCACGGCGATGGTTAGAGAGGCATTTGAATGATCCTTATGTTCATCAATCCAAAGTAGATGGCTATCGTTCGCGCGCAGCTTATAAACTCATTGAAATTAATGAGCGTTATAAATTTCTGAAAAAAGGTCAAAAGATTATTGATCTAGGGGCAGCACCGGGGGGATGGTGTCAGGTAGCGGAGCGTATCGTAGGGTCAAGTGATGAAAAACCTAGTGTTGTTGGTATTGATTATTTGCATGTGGATCCATTGCCTAGAGTTGCAATGTTAGAAATGGATTTTTTACATGCAGATGCACCGCAGAAATTAATTGAAACTTTAGGGACAAAACCGGATGTGGTTCTTTCTGATATGGCAGCGCCAACAACAGGTCATCGTCAGACAGATCATTTAAGAACGATTTATTTATGTGAAGTTGCAGCTGATTTTGCTCTTTCGGTTCTCAAGCCTGGGGGACATTTTTTAGCAAAGGCTTTTCAAGGAGGGGCAGAAAACACTCTTCTTGCAATGCTAAAACAGCATTTTAAAAAAGTTTATCATGTAAAACCACCCGCAAGTCGATCAGAATCAGTAGAGCTTTATCTTCTAGCGCTTGAATTTAAGAGAAAAACAAAAATATAAGTATAGCGCCTTTTTTAAGAAGGCTTAAACTTTACTTAACTTCTTTAAATGGGGATAATTTTTCTCAAAGAGTTATCAGCGATAGTGATAGTTTTTCTGTTATCAATGATGCAAAATTGGTAAAATTAATGTATTGCCTGTAGAGATAGAGAGATTGATTCCTCAGTGAGTACTTCCAATGAAATTTCTTGATCAAGCTAAAGTTTATATCCGTTCTGGTAATGGAGGTTCTGGAGCAGTATCATTTCGTCGTGAAAAATTCATAGAATTTGGGGGGCCTGATGGAGGGAATGGAGGACGGGGTGGTGATGTTTGGGCTCTTGTTGTTGATGGGCTTAATACGCTGATTGATTATCGTTACCAACAACATTTTAAAGCAAAGACAGGAGGTCATGGTAAAGGGCGTAATATGACTGGTGAAAAGGGTGATGATGTCATCCTTAAAGTTCCAGTTGGGACGCAAATTTTTGAAGAAGATAATACAACGTTAATCTGTGATTTGACACAAGTAGGGCAGCGCTATTGCCTTGCAAAAGGAGGGAATGGCGGTTTTGGTAATCTTCATTTTACAACATCGACAAATCGGGCACCACGTCGTGCAAATCCAGGTCTGGTTGGAGAAGAGCGTGCAATATGGCTTCGTTTGAAGTTAATTGCTGATGCAGGGCTTATTGGTTTACCCAATGCCGGAAAATCAACTTTTTTAGCTTCTGTAACAGCTGCAAAACCAAAAGTTGCAGATTATCCTTTTACCACTCTTCATCCTCATCTTGGTGTTGTACGTATTGATGGTCGTGAATTTGTTTTGGCTGATATTCCGGGGTTAATTGAAGGAGCCCATGAAGGGGTTGGAATTGGAGACCGTTTTTTAGGACATGTGGAGCGTTGTCGAGTACTCCTTCATTTGATTTCTGCTCAGGAAGAAGATGTTGCAAAAGCATATCAAATTGTGCGTCATGAACTTGAGGCATATGGAAATAATCTAAGTGGTAAGACTGAAATTGTCGCTTTAAGCCAGATAGATACTCTCACGGTTGAAGAACGTAAAACAAAACAGGAGGCTTTGCAGAGAGTAACGGAACAGCCTGTTATGATGTTTTCTGCGGTTAGTCGCGAAGGTTTAGAAAATGTGCTGCGTGCTGGTGCTCATATTATTGAAAAGTCACGCAAAGAGGAGACAGGTGGGGATAGCAGGATTGATTGAGATGGCTGTTGGATTGCAAAAACTCACACATTATAAACGTATCGTGGTCAAGATTGGATCTGCACTTTTGGTTGATCCTCAGACGGGTTTACGCGTTGAGTGGCTTAAGAGCTTGATCAGTGATGTCGTTGAATTGCATAAAAAAGGTGTAGAGATATTATTGGTGTCTTCAGGCGCTATTGCTTTAGGAAGAACATTGCTACAACTTCCCAAAGGAGCTTTGAAATTGGAAGAAAGTCAGGCATGTGCTGCTTTGGGACAAATTGAATTAGCGAAAACCTATGGGGATGCGCTTGCACAACATGGGCTCAAAACAGGTCAAATTTTACTCACTTTATTTGATACGGAAGAGCGAAGGCGTTATCTCAATGCACGTGCGACGATTAATATGCTTTTGCATTTTGGAGCAGTGCCCGTTATTAATGAAAATGATACTGTTGCAACAAATGAAATTCGTTATGGTGATAATGATCGTTTAGCTGCACGTGTGGCAACAATGATGGGGGCAGATCTTTTAATACTTTTATCTGATATTGATGGTCTTTATACTAAGCCCCCCCATTGTGATCCGACGGCTGAATTTATACCTTTTGTGGCGTCCATTACACATGATATCGAAAAAATGGCAGATGTTGCTGTTTCAGAGTTTTCAAGGGGAGGAATGAAGACCAAGCTTGATGCTGGAAAGATAGCGAATGCTGCTGGAACGGCGATGATTATTACTTCAGGTAAACGTATGAATCCTCTGGCGGCAATTGATAGAGGCGAACGCAAGAGTTTTTTTGCGGCTAGTGAAAAATCTGTTAGTGCTTGGAAAATATGGATTTCTGGTCATTTAGATCCGTCAGGTATTTTGACGATTGATCAAGGGGCCATTAAGGCTCTTGAATCAGGAAAATCATTATTAGCAGCAGGGGTTATTGCTGTTGAGGGAGATTTCCATCGTGGGGATACGGTTGCAATTGTTGATACAAATGGGGTTGAGATTGCGCGTGGACTTGTAAGCTATGGCAAAGATGAAGCTGTACGC
Source organism: Bartonella sp. ML70XJBT (assembly GCF_028618425.1). Taxonomy (NCBI): domain Bacteria; kingdom Pseudomonadati; phylum Pseudomonadota; class Alphaproteobacteria; order Hyphomicrobiales; family Bartonellaceae; genus Bartonella; species Bartonella sp. ML70XJBT. The sequence continues at coordinate 13,274 of NZ_JAQISX010000022.1, read as the reverse complement.
ATTATAGGATGTAAAAGCGAAGAAATAGAATCTATTCTTGGGTATGAGGCACGCTCTGCTATGGTACATCGTAATGATATGATTTTACGCTGCTTGACCAATTCTGTTTAAAAAAGTTACTTTTGTTTTATTATTTTGGTAGAGTGAATGATACGATGACTTTAGAAAAACAAATGAAAAATATGGGGCAAAAAGCACGCTATGCCGCTGCAGCATTGGCTGTTGCTTCTTCTGAACAAAAGAACAATGCGTTGGAAATGATTGCTTTAAGTCTAGAGGCTTATTCAGATGAAATTTTACGAGCAAATTGTCTGGATTTAGAGAAGGCTGCTCAGAATAATTTGAAAGCCGCAATGGTTGATCGGCTTAAATTAGATGAATTGCGTTTGGGTGCAATGATAGACAGTGTTCGCCAAGTTGCTCGTTTATCTGATCCTGTTGGACAGGTCATGAGTGCATGGACACGCCCCAATGGACTTCATATAAGTCGTGTACGGACACCTCTTGGTGTGATTGGCATTATTTATGAAAGCCGTCCAAATGTTACAATTGACGCGAGCTCTTTGTGTTTAAAAGCGGGCAATGCTGCGATTTTGCGTGGTGGTTCGGATAGTTTTCATTCTTCACATGCTCTTCATTGTGCGTTGGTAAAAGGTTTAGAACGCTCTGATTTACCAAAAGATGCAATTCAAATGGTTGAAACGACAGACCGCGCTGCTGTTGGGGAAATGCTTAAAGGATTGGATGGAGCGATTGATGTGATCGTGCCACGTGGGGGAAAGAGTCTTGTTGCGCGCGTTCAATCTGATGCACGTGTTCCAATTTTTGCCCATTTAGAGGGGCTTTGTCATATTTATATTGATAAATCGGCCGACTTGGATATGGCACGCAATATTGTTTTAAATGCGAAATTGCGGCGGACAGGGATATGTGGTGCTGTTGAGACAGTTCTCATTGACAACAAGGCATTAAAAAAATTTCTTCCAGTTTTGACTGCTTTACAGGAGAAGGGCTGTGAAATACGTGCTACAGAGGATATTGCGTTTCTTCTACCAAATGTAAAACTAGCCTCTGAAGAAGACTGGTCACATGAATATCTTGATGCTATTCTTTCTGTTAAAACAGTTGAGGGAGTTGAGGGAGCCATTACTCATATTAAGCGTTATTCCTCAGGACATACGGAATCGATTATTGCTGAGGATATGGAAGTGGTGAAGATTTTTTTTAGTCATTTGGATTCAGCTATTTTATTGCACAATGCGTCCACACAATTTGCTGATGGAGGTGAATTTGGTTTTGGAATGGAAATTGGTATCGCAACAGGAAAAATACATGCACGTGGTCCCATAGGTATTGAACAGCTAACATCATTTCAATATCATGTTAAAGGAAATGGTCAGGTTAGAGCTTGAAAAAGCCATTTTTTCCATGGAAAAATCGTATGCCACATGTTGAAAGATCCAATGTTGTGGGTCTTTTTGGTGGTTCCTTTAATCCACCGCATGCGGGGCATCTTCTTGTTGCAAAAACTGCTATTCGGCGTTTGCATCTAGATCAGTTATGGTGGATGGTTAGTCCAAGAAATCCTTTAAAGGATTGTACACAGTTACTTTCTTTAGAGGAGAGAATGCGATTAAGTTCTAAACTTATTGATCATCCAAAAATTCGCTTAACAGGTTTTGAGCAGGCTATAGGAAGCAAAGTATCAATAGATACGATTTTTCATATTCTAACCCATTACAGTGGCGTAAATTTTGTATGGATTATAGGGGCAGATAGTTTTACAACGATTCATCATTGGTATCGATGGCGTGATATTGTCTCTATGCTTCCTATTGCAATTATTGACCGTCCTTTAGGCAATAAGGCAGCTCTCTTTTCTCCTATGGCACACATTTATCGCCAGTTTCGTTTGGATGAGAGGAAAAGTGACCGATTACCTTTTATAAAGCCACCAGTTTGGACATATTTGCATGGACCTTTATCTTTTCAATCTTCAACAAAGCTTCGTTTGAAGAAGAATGATTTTTCTTGAATAATTTATAAGATTCTGCTTCTTTTTAGAGAAAGCTTTTTTACATACTACAATTACTACAATAATAAGAGAAGGAATATAGAGCTGAAAAACGTTGTACAAAACCACTCTTACAATCTTATGCCTTTAATAGAAAAAAAAGTTATTTCTGTTAAGGAGAGTCTTGAAATTATTCTCAAGAGTTTAGAAGATACAAAAGCAGAAGATATTGTTGCTATTGATATTCAAGGAAAGTCATCTTTAGCTGATTATATGGTCATAGCTTCGGCAAATTCACAGCGTCATGTATCTTCTATTGCTGATCATTTGTTACGCACTTGGAAAGACAGTGGGCAGAAGCTTGCGCGTGTAGAAGGGCTTTCTGGAGGTGATTGGGTATTGATTGATACGGGTGATATTATCATTCACCTTTTTCGTCCAGAAATTCGTCTTTTTTATAATTTAGAAAAAATATGGATGGCCCCTGATTTAAATAATACAACATCGGTTCTCTTCGGAGATCATTAAAATGCAAATTTCTATTTTTGCGGTTGGTCGTATGAAAAGTGGAGCGGAGCAAAAATTAGTTCAGCATTATTTGGATCGTTTTTCTAAAAGTTCTGGAGCTGTAGGATTTCATTTAAAAAAGTTACAGGAGATACCAGAAAGTCGTGCTCAAACAGCATGTCAACGTATGGAAGAAGAGGGAAGAAGACTTATTGAATTTTTGCCTGAAAAATGTCGATTAATTGTGTTGGATGAGCGTGGAGAGTCGATTTCTTCAGCTGCTTTTGCTGAAAAATTAGGGTGTTATCGTGATGAAGGTATTCGAGATATCATCATTGCTTTGGGGGGACCTGATGGGCATAATGAACAAATAAGGAATCGTGCTGATTTTCTGCTATCTTTTGGTTTTATGACATGGCCACATCAAATTGCACGTATTCTCCTTACAGAACAACTGTATCGCGCTGTAACAATTGCAAATCATCATCCATATCATCGTTTTTAAATATTTTTGTTCAATTTTTAGCACTTATTTATATATTTATTAATATAGTTTTAGCCGACACCATTTATAAAACATCTCTCGTGTATACGATGAGGTGTCATGGTTAGGCAAATAAAAGAGCTTCTTCATAGAAAGATGCAATATTTATATGGGGAATGCGTGATATTTGTCATTCTGCTCTTGAGTATGTTTTTTTACTTTTCTGTATCACATGCGGAAGATACAATGAATAGTACAGAAGCACATAAAGAATTGGGAGAAATTCGCCAAAATATTTCACTTTCGCGTGAGCGTGTTGTTTTTCTTATGCGTCAGGTTGAGCATTTAAAAAAAGATCAACGTGTTTTGAGTGATGCACTCATAAAAGCCGCTCAAGAAGAACGTAAGGTTGCAGATGATATTGCTGAAAGAGAAGAAAAGCTTAAAAAAATGATAGGAAAGCGGGTACAAGTCTATCAAAATTTAAAAAGTCGTCGCGCTGAATTTGCAGAAGTTCTTGCAATTTTAGAACGTATGGGCTTGAATCCACCTCCAGCTCTTATGATACAGCCAGAGGATGTATTGGCTTCTGTACGCAGTTCTGTTTTATTAGGGACTGTCATTCCTCAGATGCAAGAGAAAACACGAGATTTAACAGAGAAACTCAAGGAATTGACCAATTTAAGTCATTCCATTACTACAGAATATACGGCGTTAAAGACAAAATTGCAAAGTCAAGCAGAGCAGCGAAAACGTCTAGAGCTTTTATTAGATAAGAAAAACAAACTACAAAAAAAATCAGAAAAAGAACTTACAGAACAGCAGCAAAAAAATATTGCTCTTGCTAAAAAAGCGCAGTCTTTGGAAGAATTGATTTTAGAGCTTGACCGTCAGTCAAAACTTAGTTCTGATTCATCAATACAGATACGGAAAAGTTTACAATTGCTAGAGCAGTCCAATTTTGAAAGCCGAAAAGGTTCTTTACTTTTTCCTGTTTTAGGAAAAAGAATTCGATATTCTCATAAGAATTCGCAGATTACGCGTTTTGGTGAGACGATAGAAACAGAGTCAGGGGCTATTGTTATAGCACCTGCGGATGCTTTTGTTGCTTTTGCTGGACCGTTTCGTTCTTACGGACAGTTAATCATTCTCAATGTTGGAAATGGTTATCATATCATTCTTACCGGAATGTCGAAAATTAATGTAAAACAGGGGCAGTTTGTTCTTTCAGGCGAGCCTCTGGGTATGATGGGGATGCAATTTATTGCAAATAGTGTTGCATTGGATATAGGAAAAGCTGCTCCAATGCTTTACATTGAGTTTAGAAAGCAGGGAAAGCCTGTAAATCCAACTCCTTGGTGGCAGACTGAAAAAATGAGAAGGAACCAAAATGATTCGTAAAGTTATTCTTTTGGTCGCTGGGGTATTTCTCGGCGCCTGTTCAATGATTATGGTGCAGTCTGTTGCTGCGAATAATGAAGATAACGCATATAAAAAGTTGGCCATATTTGGCGATGTTTTTGAGCGCGTGCGTAAGCAATACGTCACAGTTCCAGATGACAAAAAGCTTATTGAAAATGCTATCAATGGTATGCTTACATCACTAGATCCCCATTCATCTTATTTGAATGCTGAAGAAGCTAAAGATATGCGGGATTCTACGAAAGGAGAATTCGGAGGTCTTGGTATTGAGGTCACTATGGAAAAGAACTTAATTAAAGTTGTTTCGCCGATGGATGATACTCCCGCTTCAAAAGCAGGTATTTTAGCAGGAGATTTGATTTCAAAAATTGACGATGTACAAACAAATGGTCAAACATTGAATGAAGCTGTTAATAAGATGCGAGGGGCTCCTGGAACGCCAATTACTTTGACAATTATTCGTTCTGGCGTTGATAAGCCATTTGAAGTTAAGATTGTTCGTGATATTATCAAGGTAAAAGCGGTGAAATATCGCGTTGAGGGTGATATTGGATATTTAAGAGTTATCCAGTTTTCTGAGCAGACATTGGGCAATCTTCTGGCAGCAATTAAAGATATTCAATCTAAAATTCCTGAAGATAAACTAAAAGGTTATGTCCTTGATTTGCGGCTTAATCCTGGTGGACTTTTAGATCAAGCTGTTAATGTTGCGAGTGCTTTTCTCAATAAAGGTGAGATTGTGTCGACTCGTGGACGTAAAAAGAGTGATGTAACGAGATTTGATGCCAAGCCTGGAGATGTTACCAATGGAAAACCACTCATTGTGCTTATTAATGGTGGTTCGGCAAGTGCTTCTGAAATTGTTGCAGGTGCCCTACAAGATCATCGTCGTGCAACAATTTTAGGGACGCAGTCTTTTGGTAAAGGATCTGTTCAAACGATTATTCCTTTGGGTGAAAATGGCGCTTTACGTTTAACAACAGCACTTTATTACACGCCATCTGGTACTTCTATTCAAGGAACAGGAATTACACCTGATATTATTGTAGAGCAACCACTTCCTGAAAAGTATAAGGGTTATGATGTAAAAGTTGGTGAGTCTGCGTTAAAAGGGCATATCAAAGGAAAACGAGAAAGCAATAAAGGATCTGGTTCAGCTGCTTTTGTTCCGAAAGACCCTAAGGATGATATTCAATTGAATGAGGCTTATAAACTGTTACGGGGTGAGATGGCAAATGCGGCATTTCCTCCAGATCCCAATAAGGATATATTAAAGTGAGAAATGATACCGATAGCTTGCGTGCTTTTGAGGAATATAAATGGATGCAGATGTTAACTTGAAGACTCTTCCTTATCGCAAATGTGTTGGAATTGTTGTCTTTAATCATGAGGGTAAAGTTTGGGTTGGCCGTCGTTTAATGACGCCAGCTCATGCAGATATTGACGGATCTTATCGTTGGCAGCTTCCTCAAGGAGGAATTGATGAGGATGAAAAACCATTAGATGCAGCATATCGAGAACTTTATGAAGAAACGGGTATTCGATCTGTAAAGTTGATTAAAGAAGCACAAAATTGGTGTCATTATGATTTTCCACAAGAACTTGTTGCGTGCACATTAAGCAATAAATATCGTGGTCAAACGCAGAAATGGTTTGCTTTCCAGTTTACGGGAGAGCTTTCTGAAATCGTGATTAATCCTCCACCAGATGGCAATAAAGCGGAATTCGATCAATGGAAATGGATTGATCTAGAAGTCCTTCCTTCGATTGCTGTTCCTTTTAAAAAGCATGTCTATATGAAAGTTGTCAGCGAATTTCGAGGTAGCTTTGGATCATTATAAAAGCTATATGACTATGAGAAAGCTTTTTTTATAAAGATTGCTTTATATGATGTATATTATTTATAAGATGATAAACATGTTTTTCTTTATGTAAAGAACAGGAATATAAAATGAAAAAGTTATTTAATTTACTGATAGTTTGTACTCTCTTGAGTATTCCATCTGTTGTTTTTGCAACAAATTCAAAGCCTTCTGCAGCAAAAGAGACAGCAGCGACATTGCCAAATGGAGCTTCTTCTTTGACTGAAACCTATGGCTTGTGGACCATTAACTGTGGATTACAAGAAGGGAAAAAAGTTTGCTTTATGCACCGTCAAGAAGTAAATGAGCAGGGACGTGTTGTTGTGGCTATGACCCTCATTCTTAATGATGAGGGTGCTCTATCGGGTAATTTAACAGTTCCTTTTGGCATTTTGGTTTCTAAGCCTGTTCGTTTACAAGTCGATGAGGGAAAAGCTGTTATTGAGACCGGTATCCGGACTTGTGTGCCAGCAGGTTGTATGGTTCCAGTCGTTTTTGATAAAAATCACGTAGCAGCTTTACGTGCTGGAAAACAATTAAAGTTAGCGATGACAATTGCTGCTGCTGGTGAACCACCTTTGAATGATTTATTTGTTCAGCTAAATGGTTTTAGTAATGCCCTTAATCGTTTGACTGCTTTGCAGAAGTAATTTTAAAAATAAAAGCGGCCTTTTAAGGCCGCTTTTAGTTTGTGCATATAGATTGATTATTAAAGCAATGAGATTTAATATTGGCTCTATAATTCACTGCTTTTAAAGTTTTCAGATTATTTTCTGTTTCTTCTATTTTCATCGCACTATTTTTAATTTTAATATTTGTTTTCTTGGGTAATCATTATCAAATAGAGAGATCAAGAATCTGGACTGTTTAGTTTTTTTCATGAGATTTTGGAGTATAAAACTATTATTCAATATACAGATTCATTTTATAAAAGCTTTCTATACGCTTTTCTGTTTCCTTGATTGAAAGGGATAACGCATGGTTTATGCATTGCTTCAAACGCTTGATTTGATTTTTAATATTTATATTTATATTTTAATCGCTAGTGTCATTTTTTCTTGGCTTTATGTCTTTAATATCATAAATCGGCGCAATCGCTTTGTTGTTTTGGTAGAAAACTTTCTATATCGCCTTACAAATCCCATTCTAAACCCTATCCGGCGGATTTTACCAAATTTGGGAACAATTGATATTTCGCCTATTGTGGTGTTCGTTATTATTTATTTTATCCGTAATTTTATGTGGCGCGCTTACGTAAATATGTATTTATAGAAATATAATTTGAGGTAAATACATGTTTTATCAAGTTGATAAAAATAACTTGATTTTGTTTGTATATCTCATTCCCAAGTCATCCGTTGACAAAATAATAGGGATTGAATGTAGAGATGGTGAGAAACAATATCTGGTTATACGCCTTCGTGCTGTTCCTGAAGATGGAAAAGCAAATAAAGCTCTCATTAAATTTCTTGCGAAGCAGTGGAAAATTCCATCTTCTTCTATTTCTCTGAAAAGCGGCGCAACATCTCGCTATAAACAGCTTTATTTTTCAACGCATTTAGAAGAGCTAGAGCAGACATGGCAATCCTTTAGAGATTGTGTCTCGTAGAAAAAATAATATAATAAAGCCTATTAAAAAATAGGCTTTACTTGATTAAAGTTGTTACATTTCTTTATTGCGCTTAACAGCTTGCTTAATGAGTTCATGTGCAAAGTTTTTATCACGCCACCCTTCAATTTTTGCCCATTTTCCAGGTTCTAAATCTTTATAATGCTTAAAGAAATGTTCAATTTGTTTGAGTGTAATTTCAGGCAGGTCTGTATAGTCATGAATATTGATATAACGTTTTGTTAATTTTGGTGTGGGAATGGCAATAATTTTTTCATCTTTCCCACCATCATCTTCCATCATTAGAGCCCCGATAGGGCGAACATTGATCACACAACCAGGCATAAGTGGACGGGTATTACAGATAAGGACATCAATAGGATCACCATCATCTGAAAGCGTATGAGGGACAAAACCATAATTTCCAGGATAAACCATTGATGTATGAAGAAAACGGTCAACGAATAATGCGCCCGACTTTTTATCCATCTCATATTTTATTGGTTGACCACCAAGAGAGACTTCCACAATAACATTAATATCTTCTGGTGGGTTTTTGCCTACGGGTATTTCCTTAATATTCATAGAGACATCCTTTCTGGGATTAAAGTGAGGCTTACAATCAAATATTTTACCAAAGAGATTATGCAATTATCTTGAAATTGATGCCCGTGTTTTTTCAAAACGTTTACGTTCATTAGGATCAAGATAAAGTTTGCGGAGACGAATATTTTTAGGGGTGACCTCCACAAGTTCATCATCTTGTATCCACGATAGGGCACGTTCTAATGTCATTTTAAGGGGAGGTGTTAACTTTACGGCTTCATCTTTTCCAGAAGCGCGCATATTGGTGAGTTTTTTTCCTTTTAACACATTAACTTCTAAATCGTTATCGCGTGAGTGGATGCCAATAATCATCCCTTGATAAACTTTTACACCCGCATCAATGATCATAGGTCCACGATCTTCAAGATTAAAAAGAGCATAAGCGACAGATTCTCCGTTATCATTTGAAATCATAACACCATTAACACGACCAGCAATGTCTCCTTTATAAGGTTCATAAGCATGGAAAAGGCGATTCATAATAGCTGTACCACGGGTGTCGGTTAAAAGTTCAGATTGATAACCAATGAGTCCACGGGTGGGGGCATAAAAAACAAGTCGGACACGACTCCCTCCAGAAGGACGTAATTCCACCATTTCACCTTTACGTTCAGACATTTTTTGCACAACAGTACCAGAATATTCTTCATCAACATCGATAACAACTTCTTCTATTGGCTCAAGAGTTATTCCATTTTCACCCTTTTGCATTACAACACGTGGACGTGAAACACTAAGCTCAAATCCTTCACGGCGCATGTTTTCAATGAGAACAGCAAGTTGTAATTCTCCTCGCCCTGAAACGTAGAAAGAATCTTTATCAGCTGATTCTTCAATTTTAAGCGCGACATTGCCTTCTGCTTCTTTTAACAAACGGTCACGGATAACACGGCTTGTTACTTTATCTCCTTCCGTTCCTGCAAGGGGACTATCGTTGACAAGAAAACTCATCGTAACGGTAGGAGGATCAATGGGCTGAGCAGTAAGGGGGTCATTGACAGCCGGATCACAAAAAGTATCCGCAACGGTACCTTTTTGTAGACCTGCAATCGCAACAATATCACCAGCATGTCCTTCTTCAATAGGTTGCCGTTCTAGACCACGAAATGCCAAAATTTTTGAGATACGCCCAGTTTCTAGAAGTTTTCCATCTTGCTCAAGAACCTTAATATTTTGATTGGGTTTTAGAGAGCCGGAATGAATACGGCCTGTAATAATTCGTCCCAAAAACGGATCTGCTTCAAGAATAGTTCCAATCATACGGAATGGTCCTTCTACGACACGAGGAGAAGGAACATGCCGTATTACAAGATCAAATAAAGGACTGAGTCCTTGATCTTGAGGTCCCTCTGGGGCTTCAGCCATCCATCCATCGCGTCCTGAACCGTAAAGAATGGGAAAATCAAGCTGTTCGTCGGTTGCATCAAGAGCGGCAAAAAGGTCAAAGACCTCATTAATGACTTCATCAACGCGTGCATCAGGTCGATCAATTTTATTAATAGCAACAATAGGACGCAATCCTACTTTTAATGCTTTACCAACGACAAATTTTGTTTGTGGCATGGGGCCTTCAGCAGCATCAACAAGTACGATGGCACCATCAACCATGTTTAGAATACGCTCAACTTCTCCACCAAAATCGGCATGTCCTGGTGTATCAACAATATTAATTCGGGTATCTTTCCAAACAACAGATGTCACTTTCGCTAGAATTGTAATTCCCCGTTCTTTTTCAATATCGTTTGAATCCATCATACGTTCGCTTGTACGCTGATTATCCCGAAAGTTTCCTGATTGCTTGAGAAGTCCATCTACAAGCGTTGTTTTCCCATGGTCAACGTGGGCAATGATGGCAATGTTACGCAATTGCATAAATTTTCTTCTTTTCGTTTAATGAAATTTCATTTGAGGCAAAGTTTTTATATTCTTTGCCTGACTGTTAAAAAAACCTTTTACATGTTTTTTTGTAATTTTGGAAGATAGAGACCATATTTTTATGACAAAACGATTTATCCAAGTCTTTAATGCGCTATGAAGCCTCAATTGTTGGAACTTCGTAAAAGAACGATAGGATGTTGAGTGTTTTATTCTTGAGCCAAGAATTGTCCATAAATTACCGTCAATTGGATCTTTATTGATATGACACAAGGAATTTATGGAAACGGCTTTTAAAGAATAAGTAAACGTAAAGCTAGCTGTGTCATACTTTTTGTTTTGCAAAGAGATTGATAAAAATCCGAGAATATTTTTAAATCTATTGATAATTTTATGACATCATTATTCCCAATAAAGTTTTTGCTTCTTCTGGAGTTTGTTAATCAACATTCAGATTTAATGCAACTGCATATTTGAGATAAATCATATTTGAGATAAATATTGGGACAATTAAGAACTTTATAAGAAGTTCTAATTTTTATATGCCAGTTTAGAGGAAGAGTTATGATCTGTTTGATCTATTTATGAAAGGGAAATACAGCCTTATTTAGAAAATAATATGAAAATATGAAAAATTCTTCTCTTTACCGTTATTTTAATTCACATTTATGATTTCAAAAGCATCCAAAAAATTTATTTTAAACCATTGGGATTGATATATTGCCTATATTTTTGCTTATCATACTTTCTTTATAGAATGATATGTCTCATGCAAATAGAACAATTGAAAAAGAATACACGTATTATCGCACACTTATATCTTCTTTTAAAGAGAGATACCTTAATATCACTCATCCATTTCATGATGAGACCAATGAATGCTATATATGTTAATGGCGTATTATAAACGCATTTGTGAAGCGTATAAAGCCCGTTGATCACCTCTATTATTGTTCTCTTAGCTATCAATATTGCGATAGCTTTTGCATTTGAGAGAGGACATAAGGTTGGGGAGGTATTATAAATAAAAACACAATAAAGTCAATATGTTGAGTGTAATTATTTTATATGAATCCACTTAAGAATCCACAATTTTATACGTGATTCATTTGACCATTTTTTAGATAAGATTGCCATGTATGAATAGAGCATAAAAAGCAAATCATGATGTGAATATTATAACGCATCTGTGTATTCAAATGAAATGAAAAGCAGCTACCATTTATAACAGTTCATAAATTTTATGATACGTTTTTATCACTCAAAAATCGCATTGTTTTTAAATTTAGTCATTTGAAATTATCGATAACATATCTTTAAAGATCACAGCTTGTTTTAACAATTGGATTGGTAATCGCATTATCAAGTATGAGATTATGATTCTCAAAATTGAGAAGCGCAAAATCTAAAAATGCTATAGCAATATTTTAATAAGGAGTAATCGTTTGAAACTTTTATAAGCTTATAGGTTTTAATTCATTAAAGGTGCATAAAGGATTTCAATATCGTTTTTAAAGCGCTTTCTAAAAATTTAGAAAATGATAGGCAGGCATTATACAAACATATCATCACAACAGTTATGAAATTAAAAACGTTATATCTTATGAAATAAAAAGCCTTTTTATGACGTATGCAAGCAAGCGAGCAACAAATGTTTTAAAGGTTACAGTTTAAAAATACGAAACCAAATGGGCTCACCCCAAAATTGGGGGCAGCTCTTTAAGATAAGCAAGCAAAATTCAAAACCATTGTAAAATCTAAACACATAGGGTTTTACTCAATTTTTAGAAAAAAGCGAAATGTTTAAAGAATCTCTATTTTAAAGATAACCAGCTCAAATTTGAGCTGGCTAATTTTTAAAGAAATTAGGTTTTAAAGAAAAGTAAAAATACGCTTATGATAACCTCACTAAATGCATGTTTAAACATTTGAAACTGATGTTTTATATATTAACAGCTATAAACTTAGTTATCATTTGCTCTTAAGAACGTTTCATTGTTTCATTTACGAAAAAACAAAGATCTAGATTTCACAGCAGAGAAAATCTTAGAAGCCTTAGATTCTAAAAAGCGTTTGTTTATTTGTCTTATGAAATGCTACTTTTAAAAACCAACGCGCATAAATGTAAAAACGGGTTTTGTTATAGACATTTCACTTAATACACATTTGCTTTTGATTGGTTTGATAAAGCTACCAAACGTTTTGATTTATTTGATAGGTTTTGATTTTAGAATGTTAGTTATTTGAAATTCACTCAGCTCAATTTTGAGCTTAGTATTTTAAAATATTTAAAGAGGCATTTTAATCATGTGTTTTGTTTTAAACAAATCTCTTTAAAGAAAAGGGCGTTATTCTAATACGTTTATAGCCATAACAAGCGTTTATAGTCTCTATAATTCATTCTCTCATTCAAATGAGTGAGTAAAAACCATATGCATCATTTATGATCCTTTTGATAAGTTTTCATAAAAACAATAGAACGCTTGCAATATGATACGTTTTGTATATATGCGTTCAATACTCCATTATGTATGATTATTTTTTATCATTAGAATCAAAATTTGAAAGCCGCGTCATATCAATTGGCACGGCTTTCTTTTTTGGAGTTCTCTCTTTTATGATACGTTTTAAGGAATGCATCTTATAATGCGTTTATAGCGATAAAGAAGGCGCCTCATAGGCCTGTTATTTGTTCTATTTCTCAATCTTGACAACCTCATCACTCTTATAGACCTCATAATTATCAGGAACCAATTTTATCTTACTTTGTATATCTATTTTTGCTCGACCATAGGCACGCCCCCAGACTTTGACATAACCAGAGATTTTCGCATTCCCATAAACAGAGCCATAAACCGCGGCACGCCCACTCACTATAGCATTGCCATAAACCTT
>NZ_JAQISX010000021.1:0-24626 GCF_028618425.1 Bartonella sp. ML70XJBT | reverse complement strand
CTGTGCGGCTTTATCTGATTGCCATTCAAGATCTTTATTCGGGCAAGATTTTATCATGGCGCTTATCAGATGCTGAGACTTGGGAAATCGTGCGTTTGGTGATTGGGGATATGGTGGAGGCTTATGGGATACCAGAGCGTATGACCTTGGATAATGGGCGTGCTTTTACCAGCAAGTGGATTTCTGGAGGTGTGCAAAACCGCTTTCGTTTTAAGATTAAGGCGGATGAACCGCAGGGTCTTTTGACGAGTTTGGGCATTCAATTGCAATGGACCACCCCTTATAGCGGACAATCGAAACCGATTGAGCGGGCATGGCGTGATTTGGCAGAAGCGATTTCAAAACACCCATTATGTGCGGGGGCTTATACGGGCAATAAACCAGATGCCAAGCCGGAAGATTATGGGCGGCGCGCGATAGGATTTGAAGAATTCAAAGCCCATGTTGGGGCGCAGATTGTGGCACATAATGCGCAAGCGGGGCGCAAGGCGGTTAATTGTGCGGGGCGCAGTTTTGATGAGACCTTTACTGAGAGTTTGCAAGCAGAGGGAACGATAGTTCGGCAAGCAACCGCAGCCCAGAGGGCTTTATGGCTTTTGACTTCAGAGGCGTTGCGTACGCAAAAGGGGACGGGCGAGATTCATTTTTATGGCAATCGTTATTGGGCGCGGGCGTTGAATAGCTATGCGGGAGAAAAGGTGATTGTGCGCTTTGACCCGGATAATTTGCACCAAGATTTGCGGGTTTATGATTTGAATAATCAGTTGCTTTGTTTAGCACCTTGCCTTGCGGATGTGGGTTTTTACGACCAGCAGGCAGCGCGTTTGAATGGGCGTTTGCGTAAAGAATATGTGAGAGCTGTTAAAGCAGAAAAGCAGTTGGCAGCAAAGCTTGCGCCTGATCAATTGGCGGATGTTTATGCAAAAGTTGCAAGGAGGGGTGATGATGCAAAATCCAAGCGTTCTGTTTCCCCAAAGGTAAGCCGCTTGATGCCAAAGAATGCGGGGAATCTCGCTTTAAAGGCTCATGATGCGGTTTTAGGGGATGATGAGGCTTTAGATGCGCAAGAGTTTAGTCAACATTTGCACCAAGCTTTAAGACGCCTTAGCGCTTCAAGTGAGGTGCATGAAGTGATCAAGTTTCCTAGAAGATAGGAAAAGAGAGGGGGGGATTTAAGGGGACCGGTTGAGGTCCATGTGCGGGGTTGAAGCGTTAATTAAAGAAAGGGGGGAGGAGAAGTCTTAATCCATTTCAAAGTCTAATCAATACATGAAGTTTCTAGGTGTCTTTGCCTGATCGGGAGAGATGCGTGGAGTTAGCAAGTTCTCTGATGTGTGAGAAAGAGAGGGGGATTTGCAAGGTTAGCCGTTTTAGTATCGCGTACGGTTTTAAATGTTCATTGAAGACAAAAGACAAGGGGCAAGATTTTAGCCTTCCCCTTGTCGATGTCTAAATCAATACGAAAGGGGAATATATATGAAGTACGCGATAAATGCAACCGTTGATAAAAATCCTTGGGAGCGACCAAAAAAACAGCCCGATGGGACAGCCCAAAACCGCAACAGTGATGATATTGCTTTATGGGATGCGCTTGTGGATTCAGTGCGCGCTTTAGGACGGACGAATGGCTGGACTAAAGCAGAAGTGGCGCGGCGCATAGGTATGCCGGATGGCACCTTTTCGCAGTGGTATGCGGGTAGTTATGCGGGGCAATTAGGCAAGCAAAATGCCAAAGTGCAACAATGGGTTGAAGCGTTAAAAGAAACGGCAGGGCTTTTGGAGATGATCCCTGAAAAGCCAGCTTTTCAAAAGAACCGTATAGCTTGTGAAATCATTGACACGCTAACACTGGCACAAAGTACGGGGGATATGGTGATGATTACGCTTGATGCGGGTAGTGGCAAGACGGAAACCTGCCGCTATTACCGCTCTACCCGCCCGCATGTTTATCTGGTGACAGCAAGTCCGCATACGCGCAGTGTTCATGGTATTTTGAATGATATGGCAGCAGAATTGGAAGTGGTGGAATATAATCCCACCCGCTTAACTCGTGCCATTGGCAAGAGATTAGAGCGTGTGGGGGGGGGAACATTGTTGATCGTTGATGAGGCGCAAAATTTAACGGATGAGGCGATTAATCAGTTGCGCCATTTTGTTGATATTAATGGCACGGGGCTCGCTTTGGTTGGGAATGATGAGATCTCGGGGCGGTTGGTTCACCGTCAAAATGGTCCCTCTTATGCGCAAATTAAAAGCCGATTGGCGATGCATCTGAAACGGCGCAAACCCTATAGTGAGGATATTGCAGCGCGTATTCATGATTGGGGGATTGAAGATGTTGGTGCGATAAAGTTTTTGACAGGGATAGGCTTAAAGGCTGGAGCTTTGCGGCAAATTGATAAAACCATGATGTTGGCACGTATGGCAGCGCTTGGAGATGGGTGTGAGGTGACTCTGAAACATGTCAAAGCGGCATGGAAAAACCGTGACGTGGAGGAATTGGCATGATCCCTTTATGCGACAAAGAATTATCCGATACGCTTGTTGGTCTTTATGACGATTATCAATGCGGTTTTGATATTGGAGAAAAGCTTAAATTGTGTGTTGATTTGGCGTTATTGCTTGAATTGGAGTTGAGTGTTCACCGTTTGGGGGAGGCGGATGCGGTTTTGGAAGCTGAAGTTGCAGAAGTTTTGGCTGAGTGTGACAGCACTGATGCGGATGAGAGCAATCGTGTGATTTATATGGATTTTGGAGGAGATAAATAATGGAACGGAACCCTTATATGGTGAGAGATTGCTTGATTGCTTTGCGCACTGGCTTTTTGAAGTATGAGATGAGTGGACTTTTTTTGCATGGACAAGATGTTCGAGAATTAAATGAGTATTTGCGCCGCTTGGCAGGCTATAACCACATTTTAGGTCATGAGCTTATGCGGTGTCGTTGGCAATTGAAAGCGGGATGTGCGCCTTCTTCAGGGGATGTTGTGCCATTTCGTCGGTTTCAAAAAACATAAGGAGGACATTGGTGATGAATCCACAAATTGAACTTGAAGGCACGCGTTATATGAAGGATGCAAAAGGGGCTTTGGTGCCGGTAAGCCTGATCCGCCCTGCGGATTTGTTAGAGGATGAAACGGTGCGCAAAATTATGGGTTTTGCGAAAGAGTTATCGGCAAGGATTGCACGTTTTAACAACCATACGATTGCGGATTTGAGTGATTTTGATAGCTTGCTTGCGCAAGAATATGGTGTGGAGCGGCGTGGCAAAAAGGGTAATTGTACTTACACAAGTTTTGATGGTTTACAACGTATTAAGGTGCAAGTGCAGGAGAGCTTTGATTTTGGACCACAATTGCAAATTGCCAAAAGCCTTCTTGATGAGTGTTTAAATGAATGGTCTGCGGATGCGCGCCCTGAAATCCGTGCGATTATTACGCGTGCTTTTAATACGGATAAAGAAGGCAAGGTGAATCGGGGGGAGATCTTTATGCTGTTGCGTTTGGATATTGATGATCCACGCTGGAAAGAGGCGATGCGGGCGATCCGTGAAGCGATCCGAGTGACGACATCTAAGGAATATGTGCGTTTTTATGAGCGCGATAGTTTGGAAAGCGCTTGGCGTGCTGTAACCATTGATCTGGCGAAGACGTGAGGGGGTGACATGTCTTTAGCTGTCCTTCATATGGGAAAACGCGCGTTAGGTCTTGATGATGAGACCTATCGCGCACTGCTCTATCGTTTGACAGGCAAGCAATCGGCGAAAGATTTGAACTTTTTAGAGAAACGTTTAGTCGTCGCTGAAATGAAAGCGTGTGGTTTTGAGCCGAATGTGAAGCGTTTAGAGGGTAAATATGCTAAGAAGCTCCAGGCGCTCTGGATTGCTGGGTGGAATCTTGGCATTATTCGTGATCGTTCAGATAAAGCGTTGCTTGCCTTTGTGAAAAGACAGACAGGGATTGATCATATTCGTTTTTTACGCGATAGCGATGATGCATGCAGAGCTATTGAGGCGTTGAAAGGTTGGTTGCAGCGTGAGGGTGGGGTTGACTGGAAAGGGAAAAAGATTCAAGATTCTTGGCAGAAAATGCCAGGATATTTGATTTTGTGTGCCCAATGGAAGCGTTTGAATCCCGATGCTGTGTTTGATGTGGAATCTTTTCATCAAAGTGTTATGGCGTTAAGTGGTAAAGCTTTGGGTGAGATGAGTGGGGGCGACTTTAGAGAAGTGATGAATGTTTGGGGGCGGAAAATCCGTAAAAGTGTTAAAAGCGAGGGGTAAGCATGCATGCAAGAGGAAATCTATAGCGATTTTCCTGCCTTATTGCGTGAAATAGCTGATGTTGCGGGCAGTGAAGCAGCATGGAATATGATGCGGGCTTTTGGTGGGCGAGAAGTTTATATCCCTGGGCGTCTTGAGAATGCGGATTGGTTGATTGAAATTGTTGGGTTTGAAGAGGCGGAGCAATTGATCAACCATTTTTGTTTTAATGGTTCTGGTGTGCGCCTTCTTATCCCCCTTGGCAGAGATGCTGAACGGCGGCAAAAAATGATGCAAGCGCTGCAAAAGGGCTGGTCGGTAGATGCAGCGGCTGCGGTTTCTGGTATGCATGTGCGTACAGCTTATCGCTTGAAGAAGAAAATTTCTTTGCAAGAGCCACAAGGTTTATTATTTCCAGAGTTTTATGAGTATTGAGAGTTTTGACTGACAGTGTCAGGCTTATCTTGGGGGAGTGAGACCCGATAAACTGCGAATGGATTTTTATTCATTGAGTGGTTTGTTATGATTTCAATAGATGCTTCTTTTCTTCATTGCCTTGCGCCTAAACTGACGCATCATGCGCGCCAAGATTTTATTATCGTTGAAATGGCACGAGCACTGCCTAAAGCTTTGTCTTATGGCGCACTCACGACACATTTGCGTGTTGCGCATTTTTTAAGCCAATGTGCCCATGAGAGTGATGGATTTTATACGGTGTGTGAATATGCTTCTGGGCGCGCTTATGAGGGACGGCGTGATTTAGGCAATGTCAACCCTGGGGATGGTGTGCGCTTTAAGGGGCGTGGTTTGATCCAATTAACGGGGCGGAATAATTATCGCCGTTTTACGAATTTTTGGCGCTTAGTTGATGAACAAGCGGTTGATTGTGAAGCTTTTCCAGAAGTGCTGGAACAGTTTCCAGCAGCGCTTTGGTCGGCTGTTTGGTTTTGGCAGATGAAAGGCTTGAACAAGCTTGCTGACCAAGATGATGTTGTGAGGATTACCAAGGCGATTAATGGGGGCAAGAATGGAATTGTGCAACGTTTGACGTATCTTAATCGCGCTAAAAAGCTTTTGGGGCTGTCATGCGAGGTGAAGGCATGAAACCGTCTTATCGGGGGTCTCGGCGTTATTTATGGTGGTCCTTCTGGTTTGCTTGGGGGGTTATTTTTTTGCTCATTTGTGGTGGTTTGTGGGGTGCACCACGCATTGTTGATATGGCGGGCATTTCTATTCCTTCGATGGTGGCGATTATCGTTGGCAATTTGGGTGTGCACCGCGGTTTTGGTTCTGTGGATTTTTCCAATAGCAAGCGTTTTAATAAGCGGCATAGCAGCTCCTATGATGGAGTGGAGATAACGGGGTGGAGAGATAAGCGCAATGTTTAATCTACTTTCAAAACTGTCTTTTGGTTTGCTTTTTTTGGCAAGTGTGATGTTAGCGGCTTTTGGCTTTATGAAAGCGCAAGTTTTAAAGGCGGAAAGAGCGCGTGATGTGTATTGGCGCTTAGAAATTGCCAAGGTTTCCCTACAAGCACAGCTTGAGCAGCAGCAACAAAGAGAGGCCGCACAAAGAGCAGAGCTGCAAGCACAAGGAGTGATTTCTGCTTTAAGACAAAGGCTTAAAAAAATGGAGGAGGTCAATGCAGTATTGCCAACTACTGGCTGTGGCATTGGGCTTGAGCGTGTGCGCTTGCTCAACACCCAAGCCAAGGGATAGTTTTGCTTATCAGTTTTTATCGGTCGAATTGCCGCCTGTTGTTCGCATGGCGTGTAGCCGCCCTGTTTTACTACCAGAGCGTGCTTTGAATGGGCGCGAAGTGGTGCATTATTGGAGCCGTGATCGCACTGCTTTATTGATCTGTGAACAGCACAGACGAGCAGCTGTCAAAGCCATTTTAATGAAGTCAAGGAGGGGTTCGTGAATTTAGATATCAGTGTGGCCAATGGTTGGTTATCGTTGTTGTTATCGATTGTTGCGATTTGTGGGGTTTTGAGAGCCTATTTTTCTTCAGGTGCGCGGGAAATGCTGAAAGATCTCGTTGTGCTTAAAGAGCGTGTACAAAAGTTAGAAACGGAGATGGACTTTTTGCCTGATCGCGATGCGTTGCAAAGATTGGAAGTGAATATGGAGAAATTGAATGGTCGTCTCAACACGCTTTCTGCGCAATTACAACCGGTGGCAGCCATTGGTGAGCGCTTGCAAGAGTTTTTACTGGAGAATGCCAAGAAATGAAAGCAGATATGGATAAAATCATCCGTGAAGAAGCGCGGCTGATTATTTTAAAAGGGCTAGCTTGTGAGCGCAGCGAAACTTTATCGAGTGCGATGATTGAGCGGTTGTTATACAGTTATGGTATCCGGCGTGATCGCGATTTTGTGCACAATGAACTGGCTTTTATGGAAGATCAAGGTGCTGTCACGTTAAAACAGGCAGGTTCGGTTTTTCTTGCGGCGTTAACAGAACGGGGAGCGCGTCATTTAGACCGGAGCTTTTCCATTGAGGGGATTAAGCGGCCTAAACGTTCATCAATAAAAGACGAGGTAAAAGATGCGCAAGGTCGGGCGTGGACGCTTAACGGCGATTGATTTATTGCCGCAAGCTTGTGATCAAATTATTGCTGCGGCTGCTGAAGCTTTAAATGGGCGTGAGAAGACACAAATGGCTATTTATGGTGAGTTTAAAGCGGCTTTGAAGGCTTTAAAAAAAGAAACGGGTTTAAGCTTTTCTATTCCCTCTTTTTCCAGTTTTAATCGTTATTCTTTGCGTTTAGCGGTGATGTCACGCCGCTTAGAACAAACCCGTGAAATTGCGGCAAGTCTTTCTCAGCGCTTTGATGCCAAAGCTTCTGACAATATTACTCTGTTAACAGCCGCAGCGATTAAAGAGCTTATTTTTTCCACGTTAAGCAGTGGGAAAAGCCTTTCGCCAAAGGCTGCTCAAGAGTTGGCGAATGCGCTTAAAGGGGTTTTGGCTGCTGAACATTTGTCGACCACGAGGCGGCAAAAGTTGGAAAAGGATTTTACAAGCAAGGCAAGCAAAGCGGTTGAGGTGGCAGCGGCAGCAGCGGGGCTCTCAGAAGAGACGGCACGGGCTATTCGCGCGCAAGTGTTGGGGGTAAAAAATGGTTGAACAGCCTCTCTCAAAAAGTCATGTCTTTGATCATCAGAGCGGTTTTGATATTTGGCAGGCGAGTACTTTTCCAAAAGAGCAAGATCCTTTGGAGGAAGGGATTTTGATGGCGCATCAACGGGCATGGATTGAAGATAAGTCACCATTAAAATTGGTTGAAAAGGGGCGGCGGACCGGCATTACTTTTGCAGAAGCTTTGGATGATACCCTTATTGCGGCAGCAACGCGTGAAGCTGGTGGCGATAATGTTTTTTACATTGGCGACACCAAAGAAAAGGGGCGTGAGTTTATTGGTTATGTGAGCAATTTTGCTTCAGCACTTACCAGCAATAGTGGTGATGTGGAGGAATTTTTATTCTCTGATCAAAAAGAGGATGGGTCAACAAAATATATCTCTGCTTACCGCGTGCGCTTTGCTTCAGGTTTTCGGATTGAGGCGCTTTCTAGCCGCCCTGAAAATATCCGTGGTCTCCAGGGCATTGTGGTGATTGATGAGGCGGCGTTTCATAAAGATGTGCGCTCTGTTTTGGATGCGGTGAATGCCTTGTTGATTTGGGGAGGCAAGATCCGTGTGATCTCAACACACAATGGTGTGCTTAATCCTTTCAATGAACTGATCCGTGAGGCACGCGCGGGCAAGGTTCCTTTTTCTCTGCATTGTTATCCCTTTGGTGTAGCGGTTAAAAATGGCTTGTTTAAACGGGTTTGTGCCATGAAGGGAGAGGGGTGGAGTTTAGCAGCTGAGCAAAAATGGGAAGAGCAAATCCGTGCTTCTTATGGGGTGCGTTTGAGTGCTATGCGCCAAGAATTAGATGCCATACCGGCAGATCAAGAAGGGGCGGCTTTAACACGCTTACAGATTGAAAATTGTTGTGCGCGAGATATTGCGGTGTTGCGTTTTGCTTGTGTGGATGGTTTTAAAAATCAATCGGATGATCAACGAAGTCAAGCGGCGTTTGCTTGGTGTGAGAAGCATGTAAAACCTCTTCATATTGGGCTTGATCGGCGGCGCCAACATGTTTTTGGGGTTGATTTTGCGCGCAGCGGCGATGCAACGTCGATTGTGGTGATGGAAGTGGGGCAAGATTTGGTGCGCCGTGTCCGGTTTATGGTGGAATTGCGCAATATGCCGTTTGATCAACAAAGAGAGATTTTATTTTATGGGGTGAATGGCTTGCCACGTTTGTTGGGGGGCGCTTTGGATGCACGTGGCAATGGGGCTTATTTAGCGGAAAAAGCAGCGCAGCGTTATGGGGCTTGTGTGAGGGAAGTACAATTGTCGCAAAGTTGGTATGGCAAAGAAATGCCGGCTTATTTGGAAGCTTTTGGGGATGGGTCCATTGTTTTGCCGCGCGATAGTGACATTGTTGCCGATCATCAAGCGCTTGCTTATGTCAATGGCATTGTGAAAATTCCAGACAATCATCGTTTTAAAGGCAGTGACGGTTTTATGCGCCATGGTGATAGCGCGATTGCTTGCGCTTTGGCTTATTTTGCCAGTCGGCAGGCGCCTGAAATTTACGAATATACGCCTGTGAGAGAGGTTTATGGTTTTAATGAAAGCCCACTCTTTTCAACGCCTTTTTTTTCAACGACGAGATCAAAGATATATTGATGGGATGATGAGATGGTAAAACTGGTTGATCAGTGGGGTAGGGCGCTTCATATCAAAGGGTTGGAGCGGGAGGTGGCAAGTCCAAGCATTGGTGGTATTCGTGATGTGTGGTCACAAACCATTGTCAGTGGTTTAACACCTGCGCAACTTGCTGATATTTTGCAACAGGCAGCACGGGGGCAGCCAGAGCAGTTTTTCCAACTTGCCGATGATATGGAAGAGCGTGATTTACATTATCGTGCTGTGCTTGGCATGCGTAAAAATGCTCTCACAGGGGTGGAGCCTGGGGTGATTGCTGCAAGCAACAGTGCACAGGACAAAAAAATTGCCGATGCTGTTCGAGAAATGATTAGTGCACCTACCTTTGTTGATGATTATGTGACGGATTTGTTAGATGCTTTGGGAAAAGGCTATGCGATTGTTGAAACCTTGTGGGACAAGAGTGCCAAGGAATGGTGGCCGGTTGCTTGGAAATGGCGTGATCAGCGGTTTTTTCAATTAGACCGGCGTGATGGCTTTCATTTGCGTTTAAAAGAAGAGGGGTCTTTGTACGGAACAGAGTTGCCTGCTTATAAATTTTCCATTCACAGACCCAAGTTGAAAAGTGGCTTACCTATCCGCTCTGGGCTTGCACGGCTTGCGGCTTGGGCATTTTTGTTTAAGTCTTATACCTTGAAAGATTGGATGGCGTTCTTAGAAGTTTACGGCATGCCCTTGCGTGTGGGGAAATATGGTGCAAGCTCTTCTCATGAGGAACGGCGGGTTCTTATTCAAGCTGTGCGTGATTTATCCAGTGATGCGGCAGCGATTATTCCCAAAGAGATGGAGATTGAATTTATTGAAGCGGCAGGGGGCAGTGGCAATGCGGTTTTTGCCGCAAAGGCGGAATATTTAGATCGACAGATCTCTAAAGGGGTATTGGGGCAAACCATGACGACGGATGATGGCGCGTCCTTTTCGCAAGCACGCATTCATGAAAATGTCCGCCATGATATTGCCAGAGCTGATGCACGGCAATTGGCTTTGACAGCTAATCGTGATTTGATTGTGCCTTTTGTTGAGATTAATTTTGGGCGCCAAGAGCGCACTCCCCTTGTCTATTGGCCGATTTCGGAAAATGAAGATATTAAAGCCATTAGCGATGCTTTAGAAAAACTTGTGCCCTTGGGTTTGCGTGTTGGGGAGCAAGAAGTGCGCAATAAGATTGGCTTTTCGCAACCAACAAAGGGAGAGGATGTTTTAAGGGCTGCTTCTCTTAGTCCTGATGATGAGAGAGAACAAGAGGATAATGCGGGGCAACAAAAAGCTCATGTTTGTGCTGATTGTGGGGGTGCTTTTGATGTTTCTGTGACAAGAAAAGAAGGGGTTGGAAAAGAGCAGGGTGGGAAACATCACGACGAATTGGACCGACTTTCTGAAGAGGCTTTAAGTGACTGGGAAGAGGATTTAGAGCCCCTTTTAGAGCCTTTTAAAAAGCTTGTGAGAGAGGCTAAAAGTTATGAGGATATCCTTAAAGGCTTGGATGAATTGTTGGGCGAGATGGACCATCATGCCTTGGCAGCACGCTTGGCAAAGGTGCAAATGATTGCGCGGGGACTGGGGTATCATGGATGAGGAACTTTTTAAAACAGCACCTAAAGAGGTTATCCGTTATTTTGCCGCCAAAAATATTGTTCCAAGCTTTGATTGGCGGGATATAGCACCAGAAGAGCATGCCTTTTCCTTTACGGTAGCAAAATCGGTGGGTTATGACATTTTGGATGATTTTAAGCGAGCCGTTGGAGACGCCATAAAGCATCAAGTTCCTTTGCAAGATTTTCAAAAAAATTTAATGCCGATTTTACAGGAAAAGGGTTGGTGGGGGAAAAAGACCAGCATTGATCCGAAAACGGGTGAAAAGAGTGTGGTGCAATTGGGCAGTCCGCGGCGTTTAGAAACGGTCTATTGGGCGAATACCATGAGTGCCCATGCGGCAGGTGAATGGGAACGTACACAAAATAATAAAGAGTTTTTGCCCTATCTCACCTATGCTTTGTCGAGTTCAGAACATAAGCGTTTGGAACATGAAAGTTGGGTGGGGTTTACGGCACTTGTTGATGATCCCATTTGGGATTGGCTTTATCCGCCCAATGGCTGGCGGTGTAAATGCAGTGTGCGGCAGGTAAGCCGTTATGAGGCGGACAATTTAGGCTATGAAGAGGGGACAGCACCACCCCATGTGGAGGAGCGGGGTTGGCGCAATAAGCGAACGGGAAAAGTTGAGAAGATACCCGTAGGCATTGATCCTGGTTGGCATTCTAATCCTGGGAAACATCGTGCGCAAAATTTAAGCCGATTTTTAAGTGATAAAGTTTCTGTAATGGGGGATAATGGCAAGCGTATTGCTATTGAAGATATTGTGGGCTCACCACTTTTGGAAGCGATGTTTGAAGGTCGTATGCCGCGCGGGTTTATTCCCATAGCACCAATGATAAAAAAGGTACGTGATGTTTTTGGTGGTGACAATTCTCTTATTCGCTTATCTTCAGACAGTGTGAAACATATTTTGTTAGAGCATCAAGCACGAGCTCTTCATTTGGAGGATTTTCGAGGCGCCATTCAAACACTCATCCGCCCTCATGGAATTATCAGGCGAAAAGGTGTACCGAGCGTTGTGTTTTTGGGTGAAAGTGGTGGGGCGTGGTGGCGCTTAGCGGTTAAATTTGTGGCAAGCAAACAAGAATGGTGGTTGACCTCCATGCATAAAAAGAGCTTCAGAGAAATTGGACGCTTATTGGATGCGGCTGAAAAGAAAGGCGAGAGGTTGTTATAAAGAGAATACCGTAAAGCTCTGTTGGTTTGGATGAGAAGGAACTGGTGTGTGAGGAAAAATGAGAAGGCGTGGAGGGCGGTCAACTCCTCGCAGATCCGGTAAAACCGTCCTGGCATAACTGGCTCACGCCTCGCGGGTAATCTAACAGTTTAAACGTTTAAAAGCAATCTTTTAAAAAAATGGCTTGAGAGAGGCTTTTTCATATAAGACGATAAAGAGAATACCGTAAAGCTCTGTTGGTTTGGATGAGAAGGAACTGGTGTGTGAGGAAAAATGAGAAGGCGTGGAGGGCGGTCAACTCCTCGCAGATCCGGCAAAGCCGTCCTGGTATAACTGGCTCACGCCTCGTGGATAAGATAACAGTGTAAATGTTCAAAAGCAATCTTTAAAAAAAACGGCTCTGTTGGCTTTGCAAAGAAGAAACCGGTGTGTGAGGAAAAATGAGAAGGCGTGGAGGGCGGTCAACTCCTCGCAGGTCCGGCAAAGCCGTCCTGGCAAAACTGGCTCACACCTTATCTCCAATGATATAATGTTTTTAAGCCAAAAAGCAATCTTTTAAAAAAAACGGCTTGAGAGAGGTTTTTTGTGTGGAGTGATAAATTGTACCTCCAAACTTATAATGGCGCTCTATCGCCTTTGAAGTGCCTTTGAAAACGATTTTATGGGATGGTTTGGCACGGGGGTTTTTCTCACAAGGAGAATAATAGAGAAAAAAGTGCTTTTTTAAAGAAATGCTCTTTTGACTGACAGTGTCAGACTTATGGTGGGAGTAAGTTTCATGCATTGTATTGCCAATGACGATTGTAAAGCAATAGGCAATGTATGGAACAGGAATTTCACGAAGATCAAGAAGATGGGCATGCTGAAACATTTTATGCCGCGTTCATTGACCTTTGCCCAGACGTTTTATGCCAAGATATTTTATGCCAAGAGGCCACCGTTAGCCAAGCGCCGGAATGGGTAGAGTTGTTGCCCAAAGCGCCCCATGTGAAGGCACGTGATGGGCGGGAATGGCATTATGACCCACAAAGGATTTTAAAGGCTTTTGCAGCCAATAAAGGACCGCTTGTGATTGATTATGAGCATGGGCAACATCACCGAGCGAGGAACGGCTTGGAAGCGCCGGCTAGTGGTTGGATTGAAGAACTCGCAGAGCGGGATGGTGCGATTTGGGGTCGGGTTAACTGGACCGATATGGCAGCTAAAAAGATTATTGCCCGAGAGTATCGCTATCTTTCCCCTGAGTTTCGTCATTCTAAAAATGGTGAGATTTTAAGTTTGGCAGGGGCAGGGTTGGTGAACCGTCCTGCCCTTGTGATGACGGCTTTAAGCCGTGAAACCCCTTTAACACCCCCTTTGATACCCCTTGTGGTGTCCCCAACAACCTTGACGGAGAAAATGATGGATTTAACAGCCATTGCCAGTGCTTTGGAGCTGGCAGAAGATGCAAAACCTGCAGAAATTTTAGCAAGCATTACAGCACGCGAAAAGGAACGCGTGGAATTAAATACCCAATTAACAAAAGCGCGAGAAGATTTAGCGCTTTTGCGGGAAGAGCAAAAAAAGGCGACGATTGAGAGTCTTTTAGACAAAGCGATTGAAGAGGGCAAGATTTTGCCTGCTGCGCGTGAAGAATATCGTGCCCTTTGTACCCTTGAAGGGGGCATGGAACATTTTAAAACTTTGGTTGAGAAATTGCCGGCGCTTGCCTCAACAAGCTCTTTAGAAGTGTGTGCCTTGGTGCAAGAACATCAGCTTGCGCCAGAAGATATTGCGCTTGCGGCACGCCATTATCAACAAGAGCAGAAAGCACAAGGCTTCGACATCACCATTAGCCAAGCGGTTGATTATATTAGCGAGCAAAAGGAGCGCCAATCATGAGTACGATGATTTTGATTAAATCTTTTCGCACTGCTGGGGTGATCTCGCCTTATTGCATTGTTGCAGCGCGCGGTGACGGAATGGTGGCAACGGCTACTGGTAAGGGTGATAAATTATTAGGCACTGCCGGCTCTTGTGAAGCCAAGGCTGGTGAGATGATTGATGTTGGCCAATGTGGTTGGGGCGAAGTGGTTTGTGGAGGCAATGTTTCCTTTGGTGACTTTTTAACCTCTGACCCAAAGGGGCACGCCATAAAGGCTGAAGCAGCAGATCGCACCATTGGCATTGCCATGAGTGATGGTTCTGCTGGTGATGTTATTTCTTTTAAAATTAATTAAGCGAGGCTTATGATGAACAGACCTTTTCCCATTGATCCAACACTCACCGCGATTGCTATTGGGTATCGCAATCCAGCAGGTTCTCTTATTGGCGATAAAGTTTTGCCCCGTGTTGGTGTTTTAAGTGAAGTGTTTAAATATAGTGAATTTCCCCTAGCGGAAAATTTTACCGTACCTGAACTTGAGGTTGGGCGAAAAGGGCGCCCGAATGTGGTGGAATTTTCTGCCTTTGAACGGGAAGCCAGTGTGAGAGATTACGGGCTTGATGACCTTATTCCCAATTCAGATATTGAAGCAGCAGCCCGCGCACGGGCAGAAAAGCGCTCTCGTTATAATCCCGAAAAAACCGCTGTAGAGGGACTTGCCAATTTGCTGGAATTGGGGCGTGAAGTGCGTGTAGCAGCTCTTGTGCAAAGAAGTGAAAATTACGCACCAGAGCGGGTGATGACCCTTAAGGGTGAAAATAAATTCAGTGATTATGAGAAATCTGATCCTTATGCCACTTTAGATGAGGCGAAGGACAAAGCCCTCGTCTATACGCCCAACACCATTGTGATGGGTAAAGTTGTTTGGTCAAAACTCAAACGTCATCCCAAAATCATTAAAGCCGTTAAGGGGGGTGACACTGCTGATGGTTTTGTCACCAAAGCGCAATTTGCTGATCTGATGGAAATACACCCTGATCGTTTACTCATTGGTGAATCGCAAGTGAATTTAGCTCGCAAAGGGCGTTCGGCACAATTGGCGCGCGTTTGGGGCAATAAGATTGCACTGCTTTATATTGATCCCACCAAGCAACAGGCGGATGGTTCTCTCATCAGTTGGGGCTTTAGTGCTCAGTTGGGTGAGCGTATCTCTGGGGTGATCTCTGATCCAGATATTGGTTTATCGGGTGGTAAACGGGTGCGTGTGGGTGAACGGGTGTGCGAATTGGTGGCAGCAAAAGATGCCGGTGTGTTGCTGCAAGATGTTGTTTAAGGAAAAGACTTAATGGCGTATGCAAGCAAAACATTGATTGAAGAGCTCTGGGGTGATGATTTCTTGAAAGACTTATGTGCTTTTGATGATGAGAATTCTGATCCAGTGCTTTTCGATCAAGCTATTGCCCTTGCTCTAAACCAAGCAAGTGGTGAGATTGATGTGCATCTCTCTCATCGCTACTGCGTCCCGATTGCTGGACAGCCGGCGGCTCTTGGCATGATCTGTGTCAATATTGCTGTTTATAATTTAGCCATACGCCATACGGCACTGACCACAACCATTGAAGATCGCTACAAACAGGCGGTTGAACTCTTGAAACGCATTGCAGAAGGCAAAGCGGGTTTGGGGGTCGATGAACCTAAAATTATGAGTGAAGATGGACCGCTTCGTGATGGGGCTTTTTTCCATGCCAAACCGCGTTTGATGGGAAGATAACATGTCTGTTTCAAGCCATATTGAGATTAAAGAGAGCGGGCTTGAAGCGGCTTTATCCTTTTTACAAAAGGGCGCTGATAGCTCGATGGGAACTTTATCACAAGGGGTTGGGCGCCTCATCCAAGAGAGCACAAGGCGGCGCATTCAAAGCGAAAAAACCTCCCCCCAAGGAGAAAAGTGGAAAAACAATTATGCCCGCACCTCCATTCTTTATGCCAGTGGGGCGCTTTCACGCTCCATTGATATGAAAGCCTCACCAGAACAGGTGATTGTGGGCTCTGGGTTGGTTTATGCGCGGATTCATCAATTGGGTGGGGTTATTTCCCCGAAAAATGGCAAAGCCCTGCGCTTCTTTCTTAAAAGCGGCAAGGCACACCGCTTTGTGTGTGTTCCCCAAGTGACCATGCCAGCACGTGCCTATTTGGGGCTTTCAGAGCACAATAAAGTGGAAATTGTCAAAGCAACAGAAGATTGGCTGGAAAGGGTCTTTTTATGAGACAAACGATCACACAAGCAGGGCGCATTAATGCGTTTCGTGAAGCGGTGATAAAGAGCCTTAAAAGGGCTTTGCCAGATGTGCGTGATTGCGGCTGTCAATTTGGGCGTTTTAATTTAGAAGAGCTTGAAACACAGATGCTTGTTGCGCCAGCTGTGCGTGTTGCAGTGTTAGAAAGTCGTTTAAATCCTATGCCTTCTGGACAGATGAGTGCTGATCTTCATTTAGGGGCTTTTATTATTACCACAGGTAAAGAGCGGGATGTTTCCAGTTGGCTTTTGGCAGAAGCGATAGGGGTTTTATGCCATAGCGGACAATTGTGGGGGTTAACGCATTTGAGCGCCCCGCGGGATGTGTTAATTGACCCCATTATTTCTGCGGCGATTAAGCAGCGCGGTGTATCGATAAGCGTGGTGGAATGGCACCAAGATTTGCATCAGTTGGGACAGGATATTTTTTGTGATGAAGGACAACTCAAAGGTGGTTTGATTTCATGTGATAATGAGGTGTTGGCATGAATGATGCGCATTTGTTGGGCGAGACTTTTCGGCAAATCATGAAGCGCCTTGATGCGCTTGAACGCTGTCTTGCCAACCAGCACATGATGGGGCGGGTGGCGCAAATTGATGGGCATAGGGTGCGGGTGAAGCTTTCTTGTGAAGGTGCTAATGGTCAAGCGGTTTTATCGCCTTGGCTACAGGCACAAGAAGCTGCTGGTGCTGTTTCAAGCAATATGCCTTTAAACATTGGTGATCCAGTGCGCTTATTAAATCCCCATGGCGAAATTGGCTCTGCGTCTCTGGTTGTACGCGATAGTTATAGTGAGGATGCACAAAATCCAGCACGCTCTTTCCAAGAGCTTGCGCTTTGTTATGCAGGGGGCGCTCTTCGTATCACGAAGGATGAGCTTATTCTCTCCCATGGGGAAAACCAAATCCGTTTGAGTGCACAAGGGCTCATGCTTTGTCATCAATCAACCCGTGTTGAATTAACGGACTGCGTGCAGATTCAAGCAGAAGATTTACAGCACAATCAAAAATCGGTTGGTGCAAGCCACAAACATGGTGGGGTCAAAATGGGTCCCTCCACAACCTCTAGCCCTCTTTAAAGGAGTTTTATGATGCGTGAGAATACTTATGTTATTTTAACCAATGCCGATTTTGTTGCAGGTCAGCGTTCACCGGGGAAGGGTGAGGAAATTCGTTTAAGTGAAGAGGCAGCAAAATATCCGCTTCTTCTTGGTCAGATTGCTGAAAAACCAGCACCTGTTGTTTCTGCCCCCCCAACGGTTTCTACCACAAAGACAACAAAGGGGGCTTAAAGCATGCGGTGCGGGATGAGCGAAAAGGATGGCTCTCTCTTATATGGCTTTGAGCATTGCCAACAATCCATTCATAAATGTTTAATGACACGGGTGGGAACACGGGTTTTGCGTCGCCATTATGGATGTGATGTTAAGGAGTTCCAAGATGCCAATGCTGATCCTGCAACGATTTTACGTCTTTATCAAGCCATTGCTTGCGCACTTGATGATCCAGAATGCGGAGAGCCTGGGTTTTCGTTGCAGAGGATTGATCTGACAAAAGCAACGCGTGAAGGCACATTCCATTTTGTTTTAACGGGTGTTTTTTATCCCGATGGGCATTTGGGGGATTGGTCACACAAAGAGCCAATGAGCATCAATTTAGAGGTTGGTGATGACAGAGTTTGAACCTTTACCACTCCCACAACTCCCTCTGCCACAAATTATTGAAGAGCTTTCTGTTGAAGCCATTTTAGAGCAAAAGATCACGCGTTTGACTGAGCTTTTTGCGGCGCATCATATCCCTTATAATGTGGAAAAAACCGCTTATGATCCGGTGGTCATTCAATTGCAAGCGGCGGCTTATGAAGAGTTGCTATTGCGCCAGCGGATCAATGAAGTGGCGCGGGATAATTTACTCACATTTGCGCATGGCACAAGTTTAGATCATTTGGGGGATTTTCACGGGGTTACGCGCCTTTTAGATGAAGATGATGAGCGTTTGCGCCGCCGCATTCGTTTGAATAGACAAGGGCATTCCACAGGGGGTACAGTGCCTCGTTATCAATATTTTGCTCTCTCTAGTGATATCCATGTCAAAGATGCTTTTGTTTATCGTGAGGGTAAAAGCCCGCTTATTCATGTTGCGCTTTTTAGTGACGCCCGTTCAGGGGTGGCTGATGAGGCTTTAATTGCCAAGGTGCAAGCAGCCCTTGATTGCCCCCATGTTAAAATGACCAATGACCACATCTTTGTGAAAAGCGCAGTACAGCGGATGATCAATGTTTCTGCTGATTTTTGGTTGTTACCGGATGAAGGCGCCTTTGTTTTGGAAAGAGCGGAGCAGAATTTAAGAGCAGAATGGGCGCGTGCGCAAAGGCTTGGGCGTGATCTCTCAATAAGTTGGATATTAAGCCGCCTGATGGTTGAGGGCGTTCACCATGTGAACATAACGCACCCTTGTGAGGATATTTTGGTCGCACCGGATGAAGCGGTCGCACTAGGGGATATTGTTTTGTCTGAACGGGGGCGTGCTTATTGATGCTTTCCTCACTTTTGCCCCCGAATTCAAGCTTATTTGAACGTTGTTTTGCCGAAGCAATGGCTCTTGACCCTCACGTTAAAACGGCACTCGAAGAAATACCCCGCGCGAAATTTATCACGCGTCCGCCTTCTTGGTTGCCCTTTTTAATAGACGAATATGGCTTACAAGAATTAAGCCCTTATTTCTCTAACCTTTATGATTTAATTGATCAGGGTCTTGCATGGCAAAATATTCGCGGCTCTATAGCTGCAATAGAGATGGGGCTTGAATGGTTAGAGATTTCTGCACGCTTTCAACCCGCATGGACGGGGCGTGCATGGTGGAACTCCTTTCAACTCTACTTTGACCGGTTGCCTGAACGAAAGAGCCTTGAAGCCATTGAAGCAATTACCGACCTTTCCAAAAGTTTGCGCTCTGATTTTCGCCGTGGTGTTTACGGCTATGATGTGCAAGCTGTTGAAGCCAATATGTCAAGGCTTGATGAGTGCATGCTGGATTTTGAGAGTGGCATCCGTCTTACAGCTGGAGGAACATTGTTTTCCTTTGGACGCACAACACAAATCAATCACACGCTCACAAGAGAAGAAGGCAAACTTATTGGCAATTGGATAGATGATGGGGATGAAGAATTAAGCTGGAACCATATCGATTATCCATGGGATATGGCAAATTTTCCGTGGTGTTCGGTCAAAAAACATGAACGCGATATGCTCATGGCAGAATGGTTTCATGGTCGCACGCTTTATTTGGCTTTAAGAGACGCTGAAAATACTCTGATTGGGTATCGCAGATGCTATGCTGTAGCGCCTGTCGAACAAGCTTTAGAGGGTATTTACAGCCATTGCGGAAACAGATTTAATCCCTCCCCAACAGGCACTCTGTTGTTTCTTGCTGCCCGCACAGATTTTGAAGATGTTGAGGACAAACAAGCCGCCTCTGTTTCCCTTCTCGTTCATGCCACTGTGGCAGAACAGACACCTCCTGGCAAGCTTTGGTGTGAGCCTGATGAACTCAATGGTGGTGTGGAGATACTCAAAACGCCCATTAATATTCCTTTGCGTGCCGATGTTCGCGAACAATTCAAGATTTTATTGAGGTTTTAATATGAAGCATGAAAGTGGTCTACCGTTTGCAATTGACAGATCCGTTAGCAAAGAGGAACAACAAAGCGTTGTCTTTTATGGCACGCGTCCCTTTATTCAAGCGGGAGAACTGAATGAGGTTCAAACCATTATAAGGGGACGCCATGACCGTTTGGGGCGCCTTGTGGCAAAAGAAGGAGACCGCGTTGAACGGGCTGATGCTTTTGTCAATAAAGACACGAGGACCGTTACGTTGACAGAGGGTAAAATTTATATCGCTGGCGATATTTTCCCCGTTGCAGAAGCTGTACTCAATAATGTTTCCATGATTGGACGTGTGGAAATCGGTGTAAAGCTACAAAAAAAATGGATAACACACGAAGATGATCCAGAGCTGTTGGGGCAAGTCCCTGGCACCTTGGCAGAAGGAGAGCCTGGTGCCGCACGCGAGATCGCAAAACTTGTCTGGGCTCTCAAAGATGATGACCAGCAAGGGGCTTTCTTTCCGGTTTATATTTTACAAGATGGTGTTTTGATTGATCAAAAATCTCCCTCATTGCTTGAACCCGCTATGCAAGCTATTGCGACATATGACCGCGCCCATGGGCATTATATCGTGAGTGGCTGCCGTGTAAGCGCATTGGGACCAAACAACGGTTGCCAAGTCTTTAGTATTCAAGAAGGAGAAGCCAATATCAATGGCTTTAAACGCAAGCGCTTAGCCGCCTTGCGCCATGAAGAGCCAGAGGATTTTTCGACAAGCGTTGTTCCAAGCGAAACGCATATTTTTGCACCTCCAAAAGGGAAAACAAGTTTTACCTTTAAACCCTATTATTTTCCTATTGCCGATATTCAGTCTCTTTTGTTGACAAAAGAAAAAACCGTTAACGTCACCCGTGGTGCGGTTGCCTCCGGGCGTGATGGTGTGCCGGATAAAAGCATCACCGCGTTTATCAAAGTCGTTCAAGGAACTAAGGAATTTAAAGAAGGCACAGATTTTAAAAAAACCGGAGACACCATTGATTGGGCACCTGTGGGGGATGAACCTTTAGCGGGGAGCAGTTATAGGGTGACGTATCGTTATCGTGCACGGGTGCAGGCTGATAAAGTCACAGCACAGGAAATCACCGTCTCAGGGGGTGCTGAGAATGGTGATATCATTATCAGTTACACTTACAAACTCCCCCGCATTGACCGTATAGGACTGAACACAGGGGGCAATGTGGTTTACATCAAAGGGGTTTCATCAGACCAACCCATGGCACCAAGTGTCCCTGATGATGTGCTCTCTCTTGCCACCATCACCAACAATTGGCTTAGCACCCCCCTTGTGGTCAATGATGGCACACGTGTTGCCCCTTATGATGAGATGTGGCGTTATTTTCAACGGGTGCTCTCCCTTGACAGGCTGATGCAGTTAGAGCGCATTAAAAGCAATGTGGACTCTAAAGAACCTGTTGCCAAAAAAGGCATGTTTGCTGACCCTTTTCTTGATGACGCTTACAGAGATGAAGGTTTTGAACAAACGGGGGCTGTGGGAAACGGTATTTTGCAGCTTGCCATTGATCCAACATTTTACACCGCTAATCTTACAGCGCCTGTCACGCTTGACTGGACCAATGAAGTGATCATCGCGCAAGAGTTGACAACGGCTTGCGAAAAAATCAACCCTTATCAAAATTTTTCTCCCTTGCCTGGTACAGTCACCCTTACCCCCGCAACAGACTTTTGGCATGAACAGCGCACCGATTGGCTCTCTGGTGTCACCAATCAACTCAATATGGGAACACACCGTGGCAGTAGCGTACGTAGAACAGAAATCCGTGATGACTTGGTGCGTGCGACACAAGAACAAATCGATTTTTTGAGACAAATTAAGGTAAACTTTAAGATTGAAGGTTTTGGCAGTAGCGAAATCTTGGAAAGCCTTAGCTTTGATGGCGTGAATGTTTTACCAAAAACAAAGCTTGTTGCTAACACCAAAGGCATCCTTGAAGGCACTTTCACGATTCCACAAAATATTACGGCTGGGACAAAAAATGTTGTGGCACGGGGAAAAGGAGGAACCATTGCAACGGGGCTTTTTACCGGTCAAGGTGTGATTGATGTGAAAGTGATGCGGCGCACCACCACGGTGAAAATCTGGACACAAGTCGACCCGCAAGCCCAAGTCTTTACCCCCGATGAAACACGTCAAATCACAGGTATTGATTTCCATCTTTGTAAAATTGGCAATCAAAACCATGATCTGGTGATTGATTTGGTGACAACCGAAAATGGCTATCCGACTGCCGATATCCAAGCACAAACCTCCTATTCCATGAAGGGCGCAAAGGGAGGTTGGGCAGAGGCACGCTATGATGTACCACTCCTTGTGATGGATGACCGCTTAACGGCTTTTGTTATCAAGACAGATGATGCTGATCATTCCCTCTCACTCGCCAAACTTGGAGATTTTGATACAGAACACCAGAGATACGTCTCGAGTCACCCTTACGTGACCGGTCCACGCTTTTCCTCTGTCAATGCGAGGAGCTGGACAGCCCATCAAGATGAAGCTTTAGCCTTTCGAGTGCTGGCAGCCCGCTACAGGCAAACAGAAAAAACCGTAGATTTAGGCAGTTTTGATCTTGTGGATTGCTCTGATTTACAAATCCGTGCAGCCGTTGAGTTACCTTCAAGCGAGTGTTCTGTCATCTTTGAAATTGAACGAAACAACGGTACAGTTTATCAACTGCTGCCCTTTCAATTGCTAAGCCTTAGTGAATATATCAGTGAAAAGGTAAAGCTTCGCGCTATTCTCAAAGGCACAGAGAAGCTTTCACCCGTCTTATTTGCCCCTGTGCAATTGATTGCAGGAAAGATTCATAAAACAGCCACTTATGTCACGCGTGCTTTTGCCTTTGGGGAAAAGGCAAGGCTGACCAGTTATATCAAAACCTTTTTACCGGGCGGAGCAACCTTTTCACTAGAAATGCAGCTGGATGATGGCGCTTTCACCCCTTTAAAACTGGATGAGACAGAACAACTCGCTGAACCGCTTTGGACAGAACGAAAATTTATCAGTGGTGACAAAACAGGAAAACAAGCACGTCTCAAACTCACCCTTACTGGTGGACCTTCTGCGCGGTCCATGGTGCGTGATTTTGGCGCCGGCATATTGTGATGGGAGAAAACACATGACAAAAACCAAAAAACTCGA
Source organism: Bartonella sp. ML70XJBT (assembly GCF_028618425.1). Classification (NCBI taxonomy): domain Bacteria; kingdom Pseudomonadati; phylum Pseudomonadota; class Alphaproteobacteria; order Hyphomicrobiales; family Bartonellaceae; genus Bartonella; species Bartonella sp. ML70XJBT. Next base: position 1,825 of record NZ_JAQISX010000021.1, on the reverse strand, counting down.
CATGGAATTGCCTAAAGAAGGACGCTTTATCAGTTCTGAATTCCCAATCTTGCGGGAAAACTTAGGCAAAATTGATCAAGCACTTGCGGATGTTGAGGAAAAGGTAGAGGGGAAAGCACCTTTAAAACACACGCACACAATCAGTGATGTGACGGGTTTAGAAAGCGCCCTTAATGGCAAGATGGCAGCCGATAAAATCTTCACTTTTGCTGATTTAAGCGATATCGAGGGCGCTAAGGACGCAGCCAACAATTATGTTCTTTACAAATCAAGCAATAATAACTTCACCTTTGGCAGTGCTGTATCTTTGCTTGGTTCTCATCAACATAAGATTGAAGATATCGTGGGGCTTGATAAATTTAGAGCCAAGCTTAATGAAGACCTCACAGCCTATGGGCGCTTAAAACAAGCCAATGAATGGCAAAGTTATAATAAGTTTACCGGCAAAGTCACCATGAGTGGCGGTTTAGAGCTGTTGGGCAATGCATCATTGAATATTACCCATAACAACAAAGTGATCACCAGTTTAAGTACAAGTGGAAGCATGTTGCAAGGACCGCTTAAAGTGGACGGTGATGTTGTTTATACCAAGGCGCAAGTGGATAAATTGATCGCTTCATTAGTCAAACAACCTGTCGAAATTCTTATGACAGAAAGTGGTCCTATTCCATTTCCTGAAGGCATTACCGACGATACCTATGTTGAAGTATGGGCGTGGGGTGGCGGTGGTGGTGGCGGTAATTATAAAGGTGGTGGTGGCGGCGGCGGCGGTTGCGTACACAAAAAAATAAAATGGTCGCAGATCAAAAATACAAAAAATGTTCTCATTGGTCGCGGTGGTAAAGGTTTTTATACCGGTCAACCCAAAGATGTTTGTGGTTATGGTGGCTTTACACGTATTTTAGAATCCACAATAGCAGGTGGTGGTGGTGGTGGAGCTGTCAATGGACATAATAGCACAGGCGCTGTCGGTGGTGTTCAAGGAATTTCACCTGGTGGTCTTGGAGGTGGTTACTCATCCAATAGCAGTAGTTCAAATGGACGTGATTCTATTTTCAACGGTGGTGGAGGTGGTAGCTATGGAGAAAAATCAGGGGCTGTTGGAAATGGTGGCAACTCTATTTTGGGTGGTGGTGGCGGTGCTAGCGGCGATAGCAGCTCACGAGTACGAGAAGGTTGGAGCGTAAAAGGAGGAAATGGTGGAGGAAGTTATAATAATAAATCTGGTGGAGGTGGAGGCTATTTTCCGGGAAAATATGGTGACGACGGTGGCGATGGTGGAGATGGAGCAGTATTGTTCAAATTCTATATATAGGAGGCATTAATGGAATATGCAGTTGTTGAAAATGGTGTGGTAACAAATATTATTGTAGCATCAAAAGATTATGTTCACGTCTTTGATGGAGAAGCTATCCCTTCAAAGGAAGCACAAATTGGCTGGACTTATAAGGATGGAGTTTTTTCTCCTCCCGTAGTGGATAAAGACATAATGGCAGAGCCTAGGGATAAATCACAAGAAAAAGGTGAAGAAGCTTATTAGGTATTCAAACAATAGTGTAATGATAGCTGCTGTATAAAATGGGCTGTCCTTTTATCACTCTTTTAAAGCCCTTTAAAGGGCTTTTTTTGACTGACACTGTCAGTCTTATGAAGCATGATGATGGTTGTTATTGTCTCTTCATTGATTTGGAGAGCAAAATGGCAACAGAATTTAATCATGGTATTCGCATTGTAGAGGCTGGTGAGGATTCCCGTCCTTTAGCAACATTTGATCAAACCGCCATTGGAGCGGTTGTTACAGCCCCTGATGCGGATGCACAGACCT